>CAZOGT010000118.1:0-8720 GCA_964579015.1 uncultured Acidobacteriota bacterium
AAACGAACATAAGCTGGAAGCTTATGCCACGCTTTCCACCTCGGCGTCGGGGTCGCTATCGCTATCGGGGTCGATTCCCCGGCCTGCAGACCGGACCCCAGGGCTTCAGGGCCGGCCCGGCAGTTTCTTCGATACCGACCCCGACCCCGACGCCGACCCCGATTTGAAATCCTTCTCGCTTGCAAAAATCAGGGGAACTCCCAAAGTCTCAGCTTCTTGCATTTTTACGCACCCGGTGCGAGAATCTCTATTCATGAACAGATTCGCCCTTACCCTGTCAATATTTCTTCTCCCCGCAACCCTGCTCACCGGTTCAGCAGGTGCCGAAGGCGTGATTAAAGGTTCCCTGGTTTTTGATCTTTCCACTGCCGGCGAATCCGGTGACTGGGAATTCACTGACCCCTCGGCCTGGAGAACCGATGCAAAGAGTGCTTCAGGACCTGTGCTGATCCTGGAAGGGGCAAGCGATTATGAACCCCGGGTCAGGTCCCCGCTCAATATTGCCTGGCTGAAAGGCCTGGAGGTTGGAGGGTTTGTGCTTGAAGTGGAAGCAATGTCCACCTCGAGGGAATATGGCCACCGGGACCTCTGCTTCTTTTTCGGGAAGAAGTCCGACACCGAGTTCTATTACGTGCATATCGCAACGGAGGCTGACCCGCACGCCAATTCCATTTTCCTGGTAAATAACGAGGACCGGGTGTCCATTGCGGACAAGAGGACTGATGGGACAAGATGGAAAGACGGGACTTTCCACAAGGTCAGAATCAAGCGCTATGCGGGGAGCGGAAAAATCCTGGTCTATTTTGACGACATGGACAACCCGATCATGGAAGCTTCTGACCGCACGTTTCTTTCCGGATCAATCGGCCTGGGATCGTTCGATGATACGGGGCAGTTCCGCAAGCTGAAAATCTTCAGGGTTGACGATTGACGGCCCAGGTACTCGGCCCGCTACACTGCTTCGATAATGGCCCTCCGCAGGTCATCCCAGATCCTCACCGGGTCGCTGTCAATCCCTTCAAATCTTTCAGGATTGATCTTCAGTTCCTTTGCCGCAAGGAGGCCCGCAAACCTAAGCTTATCCCTGGGATTTGACATGTCCTTGAGCTGAAAGATCGACTTCTGGCTTACCCCCATCAAATGAATTTTCTTCTTGACAGGCTGAGGCGCTGAGGCGGACCCCGGCTTTCCAGGGGACAATTGCTGATCAGGCGCCTTATCAACTGGAAGCTCCTGCAGGGTCGCGGGATTCCCCATGAATTCCCCGGGTTCCGGCAGGCGCTCTTTTTCAATCTGTCCCGCCGCAACCGCTTCGCGGGGAAACGCCCTGACGTCTGCCTGGGTGGGGGTGGATTGGATCTCGATTTTTCCGGCTCGGCGCACTGCCGGGATTGAGCGGTGTTCCAGAGGGGAAAACCTGTCAGCAATGTCGTGCACCAGTTCACCGGTAACCAGCCTGAGGTTGTTGGTCTCAGCGGCCTTCATGGAAAGCTTGCAAAGACGGTTTACCAGCCTGGGAATTCCGGAGCTTCTCTCGAAAACAGCCTCAAATCCCGACCGGTCAAATACCGGCAGGCTTCCGCCGGCGACGGCAAGCCGGTGACTGATGTAAGACTCAACCACTTCAACGGAATCCATGGCCTCCAGGCTGCAAAAAACGCCGATTCTCTGGTAGATATTGACCCGCCTGGGATCCCTGAGCATTTTCGTCAGTTTAGGCTGGCCCGCAAGCACCAGAGTAAAAAGGTTCTTGTCATCCTCCTGCATATTAGTCAAAAGGCGCAGGCCTTCAAGGCTTTCCGGACGCAGGGAATTGCTCTCATCAATAAACACCAGTACCTTTGCATCCTGGTCTGATGCCTGAAACAGGATGGAATTGAACTCTTCCAGCAAGTCTTCCCTGTTCCTGATCTCGCTCTTGACTCCCCGCAGCTGTCCCACAATATCCCGCAGCAGCTGGTTGAAGGTTACGTCAGGATTTGTAACGTAGGCAACTTTGTAGAGGCTGTGGTCGAGTTCGTTCAGCACCATCCTGAGTGACATGGTTTTTCCAAGACCCACCTCACCGACCACAACGGCAAGGCATTCATTAGCTTCTTCTATCGCAAAAAGAAGCTCCGCCACTGTTCCTTCCACGGTTGAGTGCTCAGGGAAATACATGTTCGGGTCAGGAACATTGTCAAAAGGATTCCTGTCAAGATTCCAATATTCCAGGTACATTGCCTTTACCCCTCGCTTCCCTCTGCGCATGCTTCCAGGTAATTGAGAACACTCCCGAATTCGAACCTCAGGTTACGGCCGATTCTTACTGCCGGAAGGCGGCCCCTTTTGTGCAGCCTGTAGACTGTTTCTGTGCTTATTTCAAGAATTCCCGCAATGGTCCTGGCAGACATGTACCTGGGAGTTTTATTTTTTAATGGCTCGATTTTGAGAAACAGTACGCCTCCCGCTTGCTTCTTCAGGGTTGCATTAACCCTTGCCTCAGGTTCATGCGCCAACAAAGAATCCATCTCCGTTTTCCGGGAAAGAGGCAGATCAACCTCCAGCAGGCCTTCGCCACCCCGCACTCCCCCGCCGGGACGCCCGGTTTCCGCAGTATCCGGAATCACAGGTCCTGACAGGCCCCTGCGTCGAAAAAGAAGGGTTTTCCCTTCATCGGTTTCCCCCGTATTCCGGAAGGAATTCTGATTCGTCGATTCAATTCTCCGGCGGGCAATACTGATTTTCTTCATTTCGGTCCCCTGGAATCCACTGGACATTGATGAGTCCTGGAACCTTGCAGGTTGAATTTCCAGCTCATCCTTCAATAACACACCTCTTTCAAAGGAATTCTAGTACCAAGCGGCCTCCCGCCTCTGTGAAGCCGATCACAACTAACCAAAAAAATGAGGTATTCCGCTTCCTCCCAGGTCGGAAGGCTCCAGTTAACGATTGCATTCACCCTGGAAAGCTTCAGCCCTTTTCCAGGAACACAATGGTAGCGCCCCAGTTTCCGGTACCGGTGTCCGGCCTGAAATCCCTGACATACGGGGTCCTGGAAAGGATGGAGTGCACAATATTTCGCAGGGTCCCTTTCCCCTTGCCGTGAATTATGCGGACTTCAAGGATATCAAGCTTCCTGCATTCTTCGAGATAGTCGGGAACCAGGCCCTTCACGTCTGCCGGATTGAAGGTGTGCAGGTCCAGGATCCCGTCAATCGGGATTTCCACGGTATCCGGTATCTCGTATGCGTCGATACTGTCTTCGTCACCCATAAATCAACCTGTTCCAGTCCCTGATCCATTCCAGTCACCTGGATTGCCGCACCCTGCGGAATTCCCGCGGGCAAGGGACATCGTCCCCATTTATAAACCGAGTTCATCCGCTCTGACAGCCCTTTTTTCCAAAAGGGATTTTTCAGCCATCAGCGAAGCGACCGCGTGCCCGAATCCAGCTTCTATATCAGCGGAAGGTTTTTCTCTCGACCTGATGCAGTCAAAGAAGTTCTTCATGTGATGGGTGCTGTCTCCCAAAGGAGCGGGCCTGGTCGTCTTTCCATTCCCTTCTTCAATAATGAAGGGATCATTCCATGACCATCTTGAAGCGTTCAGGGTGCCGTTTTCCCCGAAAAACCGGAAGAAATTACCGTCTCCTGAGCCGAAAGCCGTGGAATACCTGACCAGGAAACCGTCCCGGGGATAGTCCATCACTATCTCCATGGTATCAGCGCAGGTCCTCTGGTCCCGGTATACGTAAGTACCTGCCATTGCAGTCACTTCATAAGGGTAGGCCGACCCGGTAATGTAGTGTACGGTGTCTATGAAATGGACCATCAGCTGGGTATGGACTCCCAGGCAGAATTCACGGTAGCCCATCCAGGCGGAATAGACGTCAGGATCAAAAGGCCGGTACGCCTTGTTGAAAAGAAAGCGCCTCCAGTCCACATCCGCTTCCTTGAGGTTCGGCCGTGCCTTCTGGTGCCAGAAAGGAACAGCGGCATTCCTGGACTGCTCGATCTTGAACACCTTGCCAAGTTCACCGGACTGGTAGAGTTCTTTGGCCCCCCGGGATGCCGGAAGGCTGCGTATCTGGGTTCCCACCTGGACAACCAGGCCGGAGGCCTTGACATCGGCAACCGCGGTTTTGAGTTCGGCAAAATTGTTGGCCAGCGGCTTTTCGATATAAACATCCTTCCCGGCCTTGACTGCTGCCGAAAGCATTTCGCAATGCTGGTGGTCAGGCGTGGCAATCAGGACCGCGTCAACATCGTTCCGGGCGAATAATTCCCGGTAGTCGACCAGCTTGTCGGGCTCATAACCCAGTTGCTCCTTGACGTAAGCCGCTCCCTTTTCGGGCCTTCCCTTCCAGGTATCGCACAATGCCGTAATCCGGATACCCGATTCTTCGGCAAACTGTACCGCTTCCCTGATAAGCCCCCTCTGGCCTACACCCAGAAGGGCCAGGTTTATCCGGTCATTGGCCCCAATTACGGAGCCCGAAACACCGTTTCCCACGGCAACAGCGGCAACCGCCGCGGTACCCAGAAATTCACGCCTGTTGGTGCTTTTCATTTCCATATCTCCTTCCGGCAATTCATTCGCCTGGATTATTGAACATTTCGATAACATCCACCGGTGCCTTTACGGCGATCCCTTCATATGGTGATTCCGCGCCTGTTTCCATCAACAAAAGGACTTCCCGGTTATTAAGCTGGACCATGTCACTGTAGGCCGAAGGCCCTTCGTGGAGCAGCCTGGAAACCGGCCAGGATCCACCCTGGTCCGGGCTCATCCTGAGGGTCATCCTTACCCTCTCTTCCCTGCTTGCCGGGTTCAGAAACAGCAACAGACCGGGTCGGGCATCCCTTTCGAACATCAGCATCGAAGCCTGGCAGATAGGTTCAACCAGGACCGGGTCGGGCCTGATGTCCGACCAGCTCATTCCACCGTCCCGGCTGAAACTTACCCGCCGGCTGCGCTGGGATCGGTCATAATTACGCATGTTAAGCAGCAGCCTTCCCTCATCCAGTTCAGCTACGGTACATTCGTTTACCTGGTCTTGCGGGACGATGCCCCCCAGCTGCCATGAATCTCCGTGATCGTCGCTGTAGATCACATGGGAACGGTATTCCCTCGTCACTGCCTCGATATGGTCGCAGGGGATCAGCAGCCGGCCGCGGTGTTCGCCGTGCCGCAGCTGGATGCCGTGTACAGGGCCGGTGGCATACCAGGTCCAGTTTTCCTTCTTGACCTGCCCAGTTATTTCAAAGGGATCACTCCAGGTCTGACCTTCATCTGCGGAACTCAAAACAAAGACCCGGCGGGTATCCCTGCTCTTCCCGGAGATGATATCCGGCTCATGGTCCTCCCCCAGGTTCCAGGTGGAAAGCAGGAAAATCCGTCCGGTTTCGCTGTCTACAACCGGGGCCGGGTTGCCGCAGGTGTTAGCTCCATCGCTCCAGACAACCTGCAAATCACCCCAGCTCCTCCCGTCATCCGGAGAGCGCTTCATTACCAGGTCGATGCTCCCTGTGTCGGAGCAGCCGTTTCTGCGTC
This sequence comes from uncultured Acidobacteriota bacterium, assembly GCA_964579015.1. GTDB lineage: Bacteria > Acidobacteriota > UBA6911 > RPQK01 > JAPXNP01. The sequence continues at coordinate 5,536 of CAZOGT010000118.1, forward strand.
CCTCGGCAAATGCCAGCACGGTCCCCCCGGCGGATTTAACAACAGCGGGAATCCGGAAGCATTTGTAGCCCTCCTCCCCGCTTTTGAACAGGTAATTCAGCTGATCAGCCCCGGTGTCGGCAGTAATCGGGGAAATCAGGGAGGAAAGAGTTACCATCAGTAGAGCGATCCCTGGTAATCGAGGCATGAAAACTCCTTTTCAACTAGGATACCTGAGCTTTCTCCCGGAGTGAATCGGGAAAAGGGGAAATTTCTTATCAATCTACTGCTTCGCAGGCCTATCAACGATGCCTGAAGCAAATCCCAACCCCATGTTCACATGCAGGGCAATTCATGAATTTCCCCTGCAAGGGATTGCTGAAATTACATAAATCACCTGGAATTACCGTAATATTTCCCTGCGTTATCGCGTCCTGACGTCTTTTCGTTCCTGTTCCACTCCCCCCTCTCTTTATTTCCCTCCACTTCTCGCCTAAAATGAACTCCTTATGAATCAGAGGATCATGTTGCTTCTAATAGTGTTATTCGGTATCACCCTCGTTATCCCTTCCCTTGCTTTCTCCGCGGAGCAGGGAAATGTCCTCCGCAATGAAAAAATGGACGGCTACCGGGGAATCTGGTATTTCAACGAGCGACTGGACAACGAATACGTTTACAAATACAGCGGCGGGCTGGGGACCTACTGCGCCAAACACCAGCCATTCGCCGTGTATTCCCCGGAAGCCAACAAGACCTTTTTCTGTTACGGGGGGAGGTACAAGGAGAAGAATACCCTGGTCCACATGGTTTCGTATTTTGACCATGTGACCGGAATGGTGCCCAGGCCGACATTTATTGTTGACAAGCAGACTGATGATGCCCACGACAATCCCGTAATCTCCCTGGACACTGAGGGCCACATCTGGATCTTCTCCAGCTCCCATGGGACCAGCCGGCCCTCTTATGTTTCGAAAAGCAGGAATCCATACGATATAAATGAGTTCGAGTTGGTCTCGACCACCAACTTTTCCTATCCCCAGCCCTGGTTTGTAAAGGAATCAGGATTCTTTTTCTTCCATACCAAATACGGTTTCGTGGAGGGTTGTGACCGCACCCTCTGCTTCATTACCAGCCCGGACGGAGTGACCTGGTCGGAGCCTAAAGCTGTTGCCGCGATCGAGCGCGGACACTATCAGGTCAGTGCGGTAGCCGGCACAAAAGCCGGGACCGCTTTCAACATGCATCCCCGCCCGGAGGGCCTGAATTGGCGTACCAATCTCTACTACCTGGAAACCCGGAATTTCGGCAGAACCTGGCAGACCGTTGATGGTGAAGAAGTCCAAATTCCGGTCATCGAAACCGACAGCAGTTCTCTTGCTTACGATGCCGGTGGTCTCAATGTTTACCTGAAGGATTTACAGTTCGATGAGTATGGAAACCCGGTCATCCTGGCCCTGACCAGCATGGGATTCGAATCAGGGCCTGAGAATGATCCCCGGACCTGGACCATGGTCAGATGGGATGGAAAGCAATGGGTAATCTCTGAAATCACCCGGTCAGATAACAATTACGACATGGGATCTCTTTATATTGAAAAAGACAGATGGGCCATAATCGCACCTGCCGGAACCGGGCCCCAACCCTATAATCCGGGTGGAGAGGTGCAGATGTGGGAGAGCCTCAACCAGGGATTTTCCTGGGAAAAAGTCCGGGATATGACTTTTAACAGTCAGCGCAATCATACCTATGTCAGGAGGCCCTTGAACGCCCATCCTGAATTCTATGCCCTGTGGGCAGACGGGCATGGAAGAAAGCCCTCGCAATCAATCCTTTATTTTTCCAACCAGGCAGGAGATGTATTTCAACTGCCTGTTGATATGAAGAGTGGTTTCGAGAAACCTGCCAGGGTATTTATCCGGTGAGCCTTTTCGGCAGGGAACTCTGTCATTGTCATGATCATGGCAATAATCAGCCCCTGGCCCCTTTTGCCGTTTTTTCCCGAAACCCTCATCTTTCCCCCGTCGCTTTATATTCTTTTTTACATATGGTTAAATCAGACCATGGATAAAAGAACCTTGAAATTTAAGGAACTGGTTTTAAAAACCCGCAGCTACAGGCGATTCCGGCAGGATGTCAAGATCACACCGGAGAATATGGAATACCTCATAGACCTGGCCAGGAATACCCCTTCGGCCAGGAACGCCCAGCCTTTGAAGTATGTATACAGCTGTGACCCCCTGAAAAATAATGAGATTTTCAGCTGCCTGAAATGGGCCGGCGCCCTCCCTGACTGGGACGGGCCATCCGAAGGGGAAAAACCCGGCGGCTTTATTGTCATGCTCCTTGATACGGAGATATCCGCCAACCCCTTCTGGGATCCGGGGATCGCACTGCAGACAATCATGCTGGGAGCTTCAGAGATGGGACTGGCCGGTTGCCCGATTGCCAACATCGAAAGCGGCAGGCTCGCGAACCTCCTGGGCCTTCCGAAACATTTTGAGATCTGCCTGGTCCTGGCCATCGGGGCTCCAGGGGAAAAAGTAATCCTGGAGAAGTTCTCAGGCGAAAATATTGATTACTGGCGTGATCAGGACGGAGACCACCACGTTCCTAAAAGGCCCATGGAAGAGATCATCTTCGCCAGGTGGAAATGATTCGCGGACTCGCCAGCTTCGGGCCATACCGGATGCCGTGAATAAGGTCGGCCCGGCCAAAAACGAACTGCCTGGCCGCCAGGCATTGTCAGGCGAAGAAAGAAATATCCAGAGAGGAATATATCGTCGTTTCCGGCATCATGACCAACATGTGCTGCGAATCGACGGCGCGGGACGCATATTACCGGGACTACCGGGTCTTCTTCCCGGCGGATGGAACGGGATCGATCAACGAAGAGATGCATTTGGCGAGTCTCTTGAATCTGGCGTTCGGTTTTGCCTATGTAACAACCAGCGACACAATCGCAACACAGATCACTGGCCGGTCGTCGCCTAACAACAGCATCCACCCGGACAGTGCCTAGCGCCGCCTGCGCCCAAAAGGTCAAGTCCTGAAATAAAGTTGACACTTTTTTGATAGTGCGGATTTCTAAGTTTGCGGCTCGCTTTCGCTCGCAGGTCCGAGGATCGGACCTGCCACAGGTAAATCGTCAATTGTCAATTGATTTGCCGTGGTCGGAAGCTTCCAGCTTTCCGGTGCCGCTTAGGCGG
>CAZOGT010000119.1:0-5317 GCA_964579015.1 uncultured Acidobacteriota bacterium
GCACCGGATGGGGCGATAAAAAGGTTGTTATATAGGGTTGTCTTCTGCCCTGGTGACTGGAATGATCCCATATCTGCAGGAATACACCATAAACGTCGGCTGATCATCTTTTGCTATCCATATGGCGTGATTTTGAAATGTGGGGAGGCGACTACTGTTATAGTAAACAAATTGTATTTGATGCGAACCGGAACCAAGGAAATCAAATGATCAGAATTTTCACTCTTTTAACCATCTTGCTGTCTGTACCAGCCTTGCTTCTGCAAACCGTGCACGCTGGACAAACCCTCTACCTTAAAGTGGATTATTTCAAGGCCGCCGGCCCGCAGATTTCCGAGTATCTTGAAGTGGAGCTGGATCTCTGGAAACCTTTGCATGAAGAGCGCTGCAACCGAGGAATCATCAAAAGCTGGGATTTTTACGGCGTTGTTGCCGGGGAGCCGGATGTGCCCTATAACTTCATCGCCGTTAATGTATTTGATGACTTCAACAAGATTGATTACTACGATCTGAATGATATTATCGGGGAGGTCTATCCCGAAATGGATATTGCTGAAATGATGAAGAGGACCAGGGCTTCGCGTGAAGTGGTTCGGACCGAAATCTGGCAGGTGAACCGGCGGATAATGGATGAGGGGCAGCAGGCTCCCGCCGGGAATTACCTGGCCGCCAAATATTTCGACGCCCGAAAGGGCAGTGGCGAACATATGGCATTGGAGCTCGATTTTTTGGGGCCCATCCATGAAACCCGGATAAACAGCGATATTCTGGACAGCTGGGCAATGTACACCCTGCTCTATCCCGACGGGGAGACCCGTCACTATACCTACTGGACCGTTGACTACTGCGACAATCTGGGTGACCTTCAGGAGACAGTAGGGAAGCCTCTTGCAAAAATTGCTCACCCGGATTTAAGTGAAGAAGAGATCAATGATTTTTTCAACCGAACGGGAAAGTCTCGAACTCTTTTTAAAACCGAGTTGTGGAAACGGATTGATTCGATTGGCAGTGGAACAGATTAATGCCTGACATTGATTTAAAAACATTTTCCGTCTGAATCCTGCAATCCTCTTCCTTAAACATACCACAAACCGCATTTTCCATAGCAATGGACCGAGGGACTGAAAGGGCGTAAATGACCTGAAGGACCGGACCCGGCTCCGGAAGCGTTGAGGCCTTCAGGGGAAAATGCGGGCTTATAGAGCTTGAAAACCTCCCTCCTATATCGGTTCGTCTCAGGAATTACCTGCCACCGGAAACCGCCCGGTATTCCCCTTTTTTTTCATTGGTGAAACGTATGGAAACGTAACTTCATATAAATAAATGAAAAAAGAATAGAACGAACGCAAATTTCAACTTTACTACCTGCATAATTTAGACTTATTTGGTTAATGTTTATCAACTTAATAAACTTAAAGGCTGAGAAGGCAACTGCTTCTGAGTCCTTAGGGGGTCCAGATAAAAATTTGGCCATGGACAAGAAGATTCTTCTGCAGATAGTCGTAATTCTTTTTTTATTTTTATCAGGGACAACCGGTTTAGCAGGACGGGATCCTGAAGGACATGAGCGGGAAGATTTTTATATTAATCACCCGTTGCTGGGCCGGATGATCAGCGTTGCCCTTGAGCGGAATCCGGAATTGCAGGGCATGATTTCCCGCTACCGCGCTGCCTTGCAGAAGATTCCCCAGGTCAGGGCATTGCCGGACCCGGTTCTATCCTTTACCCAGTACCTGCGAAGCCCTGAAACCAGGGTCGGCCCCCAGTCCAGCATCACCATGCTGAGCCAGAAGTTTCCCTGGTTTGGAACGCTTGACCTGAAGGGCCGGGTCGCAGCCAGTGAAGCCGCCGCCGTGTACCAGGAGTACCTGGCAAAGGAACGGGAATTGGCTGCCCGCGTCAAGGCGGCTTTTTATGAGTTGGCGTACCTCGACAGGATGCAGGAAATACTTGAGGAGGAGAGCGGGCTGCTGGAACATTTTGAGAGGCTTTCACAGGATCGTTATGCCCAGGGGGCGGGATTGCAGTATCCGGTCATCAGGCTTCAGGCTGAGATTACAGGGATAAGCGACCGTCAAAAGGGTTTTCGCCGGCAGAGGGAGGCCCTTGCCGCCAGGCTGAACTATTTGATGGGCATGCCTTCAGACCGGGAAATGCCGGTTATTACCGATATCCAGATCCCTGAAGTCTCCCTTGATGAGGAGATGCTCAGGTCTCTGGCCGATGACAACCGCCGTGAATTGAGGGCTTCCCTTGACCGGATTGAAAAGGCGGAGCAGTCGATGGCCCTGGCCGGAAAATCGTACTGGCCTGAAGTTACCATTGGCGCCGGGATGGCCAATGTGGAGGGCCGGGAGGACCCGCCCGGAATAGCGGCCCCGCCCCCTGACAATGGAAAGAATGCTTTCAGCCTGACCTTCGGGATCAATATACCGGTTTGGAGGGACAAGTACCGGGCCGGGGTGCTGGAGGCCGCTGAGATGAAAATAGCTGAGCAGCAGAATTTTTCGCGGCTCCGTAACGAGATGGAGTATTCCATTATTGAGCTGGTATCAAGGCTGAGGGTCCTGGAAGAGCAGCTCGACCTTTATGACTCAGTCCTGATCGCCCAGGGTGAGGAGGCCCTCAAGTCAGCCGAAGCCGCCTACCAGGAGGGGCAGGGCGGAGTGCTTGATTTGCTGGACAGCGAAAGGTTCCTGCTGAACACCAGGATTGTCGCGGAGAGGCACAGGGCGGATTACCTGAAGTCCCTGGCTGAATTGGAACGGGCCGTGGGTACCAGGTTTCCGGATAGGATTTATTAATGTTTAAACAACTGATTTTCGGCTCGTTGTTCGTGTTTTCAGGAGCTTTGGCGGCTTCGCTCTTTCTCCTGAACCCTTTCGATTGGGGGTGGGTGCGGCCCGTACAGTCCGCCATTCACCATACGGTCACCGGTGGCGCTGACGGGGAACACGACCATTCAGGAGAAGCCGCGGGCCAGTTGTGGACCTGCGGAATGCATCCCCAGGTGATCCAGGATGAGCCGGGCGACTGCCCGATCTGCGGGATGGCCCTGACCCCGCTCAAGGAGTCCGGAGAGAGTGTCCCGGATGAAGATTCCGGGGATAAGAAGATCAGGTACTGGGTGGCTCCCATGGATCCCAACTACATTTCCGACAAGCCCGGAAAATCGCCGATGGGTATGGACCTTGTCCCGGTCTATGAGGACGAAGGCCCCCAGGCTGATACCACTGGAATCGTGCACATCGATCCCTCCTTTGTCCAGAATATCGGCGTGCAGTGGGTGGACGTGGAGAGGCGCGATATCCCCTTTACAATCAGGACAATAGGAACCGTAGCCTACAACGAGGAGGCGGTTTCACTGGTTAACGTCAAGTATGCCGGGTGGATAGAAGGCGTGACCGTGAATTACGTGGGTGAGCCGGTCAGCAAGGGGCAGAAGCTTTTCGAGATATACAGCCCTGAACTGGTTACGACCCAGAAGGAATACCTGAATGCCCTGGACTACGTCGCAAGGATGGAGGGCGGTAATTATCCCGGTGTCAGGAAAAGAGCGGAGTCCCTGCTGGATTCGAGCCGGGAGAGGCTTCGCAACTGGGATCTCACCGCGGAACAGGTTGAAGAGCTGGAATCAACCCGCCGGCCCAGGCGCACGATCACGGTTTTCTCACCTGCCGACGGTGTGGTGATAAGCAAAATGGACCAGTCCCTGGAGGGCATGTACGTGAAGCCGGGGATGAATCTCTACACGATTGCTGATCTTTCCACTGTCTGGGTGGAAGCGGAAATATTCGAGACCCAGATTCCCTGGCTCCAGGAGGGCCAGGATGCAAACCTCGAGTTTCCCTCGCTTCCCGGGAGGGAATTCAGGGGCTCTATCCGCTATTTATATCCCTTTTTCAACCCGAAGACCCGTACGATGAAGGTATCCATCGAGCTCCCCAATCCCGGCAGGAGCCTCAGGAAGGACATGTATGCGGACGTGACCTTTGATGTCCCCTCGGCCAGGCAGGTCCTGACGGTCCCGGAGCATTCCGTAATCCACAGCGGCACCAGGGATATCGTGGTCCTGAGGATCGGCGAAGGGACCTTCCAGGTCCGGGAGATCGAGCTGGGAGTCAGCGGAGACGGGGTCTGGGAGGTGAGGTCCGGCATCAGTGAGGGAGATGAGGTGGTCACCTCTTCACAGTTCCTTATTGATTCTGAAAGCAATCTGAGGGCGGCCATCCGGAAAACCATAGAGGCGCGAACAAGTACCCGGGATACATCGGCTGGTATAGAGAGTGATGCGCCGGAGGGTGCGGAGCCCGAAGCCATGACCGATGAGGAAGGACATGTACATTGAACCTTAGCCCGCATTTCTCACCAGCTTGCTGCTGCATTACGAAAATCAGGTCACTATGCTGGAAAAAATAATCACCTGGTCCCTCAACAACCGGTTCCTGGTCATTCTGGGAACGATCGGAGCCATAGTCTGGGGCATCTACGCGGTAAGCAATACGCCCCTCGACGCCATTCCTGACCTGTCCGATGTCCAGGTGATCATCTATACCGACTACCCCGGGCAGGCGCCCCAGGTTGTCGAGGACCAGGTGACATACCCGATAACCACCCAGATGCTGGCTGTGCCCTATGCCAAAACGGTACGCGGCTACTCCTTTTTCGGGTTTTCCTTTGTCTATGTCATCTTTGAGGACGGTACCGACATGTACTGGGCCAGGAGCAGGGTCCTGGAATACCTGAACTATGTCTCGGCAAGGCTTCCGGGGAATGTGACCCCCACCCTCGGACCTGATGCCACCGGGGTAGGGTGGGCTTTCATGTACGCACTCAAGTCAGATCAGCGCACCCTGGCGGATCTGCGGAGTATCCAGGACTGGTACCTCAAGTATGAGCTGACCTCGGTGGAAGGGGTTGCTGAAGTAGCCTCGATTGGTGGTTTTGTCAAGCAGTACCAGATTACGATCGACCCAAATAAGCTGAGAGCCTATAACATGCCGATTTCAAAAATCAGGGAAGCGGTCGGGCGCAGCAATAACGATGTGGGGGGCAGGGTACTGGAGATTGCTGAAACCGAATTCATGATCCGGGGGCTCGGTTATATCGAGAATACTGAAGATATTGAGCAGGTGGTGATCGGAGTTGACAGCGGGGGTGTTCCCATATTGCTCAGGGATGTGGCTGATGTACAGGTGGGGCCTGAAATGAGGCGCGGCCTGGCCGAGCTGAACGGCCAGGGCGAGGTCGTCGGCGGGATTATTGTTGTCCGGTACGGCGCCAACGCCTATGAGGTCATCGGGAGCGTTAAGGAGAA
>CAZOGT010000119.1:5327-8696 GCA_964579015.1 uncultured Acidobacteriota bacterium
CGGTCTATGATCGTTCCACCCTGATTGAAAAGTCGGTGAGAACCCTGCTGGAGAAGCTGCTGGAGGAGGGCCTGGCCGTGGCGCTCATCTGCATCCTTTTCCTGCTTCACTTCCGTTCCTCCATGGTGGCAATGATCACCCTACCGGTCGCGGTGCTGATTGCCTTCATTATCATGCATTACCAGGGGATCAACGCCAATATCATGTCCCTGGGAGGGATAGCCATTGCCATTGGAGCCATGGTTGATGCCGCCATCATCATGATTGAAAATGCCCATAAGCACCTGGAAAGGGACCAGGGAAAGAAGGAGCACTGGCAGATTATTGCCGATGCCTCCAAGGAGGTGGGGCCGACCCTCTTTTTTGCATTGCTGGTTATAACAGTATCCTTTGCACCGGTATTCACCCTGGGTGAACAGGAAGGCAGGATGTTCAAGCCCCTGGCCTTTACCAAAACCTATTCGATGGCCGCGGCCTCAATACTTGCCGTGACTATTGTGCCGGTTCTCATGGGATACTGGATCAGGGGCCGTATCAGGCCCGAAGATAAAAACCCGGTCAGCCGCATCCTTATCAGGATCTATGATCCTATACTCCACTTCTCCCTGCGCGGGAAATGGTCGATACTCCTGGCAGCGGTCCTGATTGTTGCTTCAATCTGGATACCCTACTCGCAGATCGGCTCGGAGTTCATGCCGCCGCTCTGGGAGGGCGACCTCCTCTACATGCCCACCACCCTTCCGGGGATCTCGATTACCAAGGCCAGGGAACTTCTGCAGCAGACCGACAAGATAATCGCTTCCTTTCCTGAGGTCAAACAGGTTTTCGGAAAGGTGGGTAGGGCTGACACCGCTACTGATCCGGCCCCGCTGAGCATGATTGAAACCACCATCATGCTCAAGCCCGAATCTGAATGGCGGGCCGGAATGACCCCCGATAAACTGATTAGTGAAATGGACCGTGCCATCCAGATCCCGGGGCTGACCAATGCCTGGACAATGCCGATTAAAACCAGGATAGACATGCTTTCAACCGGGATAAAAACCCCGGTCGGCATCAAGCTTTCCGGTCCTGACCTGTCGGTTCTTGAGGCCCTTGGCAGGGAGGTGGAGTCAGTGGTGAGGGAGGTCCCGGGTACGCTTTCGGTCTACGCTGAAAGGGTCATGGGCGGAAATTACCTCGATTTTGATATCAGAAGAGAGGCTTTGGCCAGGTACGGACTGAGGACCGCGGATGTCCAGGATGTCATCCAGAGCGCTGTCGGGGGCATGAATATCACCACCACCGTAGAAGGCCTGGAGAGGTATCCGGTAAACCTCAGGTACGGGAGGGATTTCCGTTCGAGCGTAGCCGATCTCAAGAATATCATGGTGCCCACTCCGCTGGGACAGCAGATTCCGATGGGAGAACTGGCGGATATTTCAATCAGGAAAGGCCCTCCGGCGATCAAGACCGAAGGGTCAAGGCCGAATGCCTGGATCTACGTGGACCTGTCCGACATCGACGTGGGGACCTATGTTGAGATGGCCTCCAGGGCGGTAAGGGAGCAGGTTGAAATTCCCGCGGGGTACAACCTGGCCTGGAGCGGCCAGTATGAATACATGATAAGGGCCAGGGAGCGGATGATGGTCGTTATCCCCATGACCCTGATCATCATATTCGTGATTATATTCATTAATACCAAATCGGTTTTTGAGACGATGATAGTTTTTCTGGCTGTGCCCTTTTCCCTGGTGGGGGCATTCTGGCTGATCTATATCCTGGGGTATGAGATGAGCATTGCCGTGTGGGTGGGGATAATCGCCCTGGCAGGCCTGGATGCTGAAACCGGTGTTGTAATGCTCCTTTACCTTGATGTGGCCCATTCGGAGGCTGCCGGCAAAGGCCGCCTGCGGCGGAAGACCGACCTGGTTGATGCTATTTACCAGGGGGCGGTCCACAGGGTGAGGCCCAAAATAATGACAGCCAGTGTAATTATCGCCGGGCTGCTTCCCATAATGTGGAGCCATGGAACCGGCGCTGACGTAATGAAACGCATTGCCGCCCCGATGGTAGGGGGTGTTGTCACCTCAGTAGGGATGGAACTCCTGGTTTACCCGGTAATTTACTATATATGGAAAGGCTGGAGACTGAAGAATGAGTAAGTTTATCCGTTTTCTGGTGATAATAATGTTTTTCTGCGTTCCGGCCTTCTCCCAGGACTACACCTTCAGGGTGAGGCATGACCATAATCCCTGGGGGGAGTGCCTGGGAGAAATGACGGTCTCACCTTCCGGCATTGCGTTCGATTCGGAAGATGACAGGCATGACCTTGACTGGGGCTGGACCGATATCCAGTCCATTGACCGGCAGTCGGTATCTGAGTTCACGATCCTTACCTATGAAGACCGGAAATGGCTGGCAGGCAGGGACCGTCCCTTCAAGTTTAGGGTGATTGAAGGTGAGGGGCTCAGCAGTGAGGTCTTTGCCCTGTTTCTGGATAACCTCCGGACCCCGGTGGTTGACCGGGTCGCAGCTCCGATTGACGAGGTCCTTTACGAGGTCCCGGTCAGGCACCTGCACACCTTCGGCGGATGCGAGGGCATGCTCCGGTTTGGCAGGGACCGGATTGTTTTTGCTTCCGGGGAAAAAGGGGAGTCCCGCACCTGGAGAATTGACACTGAAATAACCGGAATCTGGTCTTCGGGAAGGTATGACCTGGATATTGTGGCCAGGGAATGGAAAGGGGGAGGATTCAGCCGGGAGAGGGAGTTCCGCTTTCAGCTTAAAAAGCCTCTTGATGAGGATTTCTATTTCGGGCTCCGCAGGGCTGTGCTACCCTGATACGGTTCCCGCGGCAGAGAGGCCACCGGCCGGGCTGGATCATACAGGGGAGAAACCTGGTAAAGAACCACATCTGAAATCGGGAAAAAGAGGTCAAACGAGCTGCTTCGATCGTTTTTTCGACCCCGATAGCGATACCGACCCCGACCCCGAGAAGGGGCGGCCGGTTGCGCAGATCTCCTGATCTGCATCTGCAATAAACGCCGCCGAAGGCGGCAACAACAGTGAAGGCTGAAAGCCTGCCATTGATTAACAATCAAGTTTAAGGTTAGCTAATCGGCCTGGAAGGTCGAGGACGACAGCAGGGGAGACCGTTCAGAAACAGACCAGCAGCCCAGAGGGAAAGAGATGAGAAAAACAGCGCTTTTTGTGTTTAACGGTGATCCGATGTGTTTTATCCATGTCCTGCTCAATGCCCTGGACATGAAAAAAAACGGATCTGATCCCAGGATAGTTATCGAGGGATCGGCGGTAAAACTGATTCCCGAACTGGAGAAGAAGGGCAATCCCCTCCACATGCTCTGGACGGAGGTTGTGAGCCAGGGC
>CAZOGT010000120.1:0-8646 GCA_964579015.1 uncultured Acidobacteriota bacterium
TGAGGCAATTATTGAAAAACTCCTGGAAGAGATCAGGGAACTCAAGGATGCCGTAGATCTGGGTTCACCGGAAAAAATCCAGGAAGAGGTTGGAGACATACTGTTCACAGCTGTCAATATTTCCAGGCACCTGAGGATTGATCCTGAGTCCGCCCTGTCACGGGCCAACCAGAAATTCATTTCCCGCTTTAAATCTCTGGAGAAGCGCTTCCGTGCCGAGAAAAGAAACCTCAGCGATGCCTCCATGGAAGAAATGGAAGAAGCCTGGCAGGAAGTTAAAGGGGACGGGGATTGACCCCGGCATCCTGCATCAGCAGGGGGTCAAGGATGCGGATTCCATGCCGGGATTTCCAGTGTCCGGCCGCACCGGATTATTCAGGCGAGGAGTGCAATCCCATTAAATGTTAAAATCAACACCTGTTTTATGATATATAGAGCTGGTCATGACAAAAGAAAAAGATAACAAGGGCAACCCGATTTCTTCTGATGAAAAGCAGGAATGCACCATTGACTTCTCATCCTTCGTTCTGTCTCTTGCCACCACCGCAATGAGCCACCTCGGGGAAGTGCCTGACCCGGCCACCGGAAAACATGAGACCAGCCTGGACGAAGCCAAGCAGATTATTGATATCCTCTGCATGTTGAAAGAAAAGACCATCGGAAACCTTTCTCCCGAGGAAAGCAGGATGATTGAGCAATTACTGTATGAGCTGCGAATGAAGTATCTGAGCAAGTCCAGCACCCATGATTTATAATTGCCGCTTAACAAAAACTGCACCCAACAGAGCGAATAATGGAATTTTTTGAACACCTGGAATTTCTGCCCGGGACCTGGAAAAACCCCATAGTTGCCATCGGCGTGTTTGATGGTATGCACCTGGGGCACCAGGATATCCTGAAAAAGGTTTGCCGCAGGGCAAAAGAGATAGATGGAACTGCTATTCTTCTTTCCTTTCACCCGCATCCCCAGAAAATAATATCTCCCGGAGATGCCCCTCCCCTCCTGCAGACCACTTCCCAAAGAATTGAGCTCCTTGAAAAAATGGGGATCAGTGTGTTCATCAGGCTCCCCTTTGACCGGAAGCTGTCATTGCTGACACCGGCTCAATTCGGAGAGAAAATCCTCAAGACCGTGGGCACCAGGGAAATTCACGTAGGAGATAATTTCAAATTCGGGCACCGTCGGTCTGGAAGCTACTCAATGCTGAAGGATCTTGGGGCTGAATATGGATTCAACCTGTTCAGGACCGAAACCAGGCTCTTCAGGAACAGGAGGATCAGCAGCACCTGGGTAAGAAACGCCATACGCTCCGGCCGGGTTGAACTGGCGGGAAGGCTGCTGGCGAGACCATACGAAATTGAGGGCATGGTAGTGCAGGGGGCGGGAAAAGGCTCCTCCCTCGGATACCCCACAGCAAACCTTGACCCGGCCAATGAACTATTGCCCCCGTCAGGGGTATACATCACCAGGGTAACCAGTGAAGCCGGGATCTTCCTGGGGGCCACCAACATCGGATTTCGCCCCACCATCCAGAAAAATCCAGACCTGAACCCGAGTATTGAGACCCATTTGATCGGATACGAAGACAACCTGTACGGACGGAAAATTAAAATTTCCTTTTGCATGAGGCTGAGGGAGGAAAAGCATTTCGAGTCAATCCCGGCCCTGACTGCCCAGATTGAACATGACCTTGCCAGAACCCGGTCCTATGCCGTTAAAACCAAATTCCTCAAGAGGAAGGATGGTCAACTGCAATGACTGCAATCGAAGATGTAATAAAGACAGCCCGGCTGGCCAGGCTCCACATCGAATCCGACAAGCTGGCAGGCGTCGCCGCAAATTTTTCTGAAATTCTCGAATACTTCACGCGCCTCAACAGGGTCGATACCTCCGGGGTCGATCCTGTCTATCACGCCACCTCGGTACTGGAAGACGCCATGGCCGAGGACCTGCCGGAGCCCCCTTCCATCGTACTTGACGAAGTTATGGAAAATGCTCCCTTGAGCAGGGAAAACCAGTTCCGAGTACCCAAGGTAATCGAATGAACAGCATTTGTGAACTTCCCGTAAAAGAACTCAAAAAGGCCATTCTGAAAAGAGAGTTGTCTGCCAGGGAAGCCGCATCCTCTTTCCTGGAAAAGACCGGGGAAATGGAGTCCCTGATCAGGGCCTTCCTGACCCTGGAACATGATCAAACAGGGAACCCTCTCAGAAGAGTCCATCCTTCCAGGGATACCCGTCGCCGTCAAGGACAACATCATCACCCGCGGTACCCGGACCACCTGTGGTTCCAGGATTCTGGGAGACTATGTTCCCCCTTACGACGCAACAGTCGTGACAAACCTGAAAAAAGAAGGCGCACTGATCTTCGGCAAGTGCAACTGCGATGAATTCGCGATGGGATCCAGCACCGAGAATTCATCTTTCCACCCAACTCGAAATCCTGCGGATCCCGACAGGGTTCCTGGAGGATCCAGCGGAGGTTCTGCAGCAGCGGTTGCTGCCGGGTTTGTGCCGCTCTCCCTGGGAAGCGACACCGGGGGTTCCATTCGCCAGCCTGCGGCATTCTGCGGGGTAAACGGCTTAAAGCCCACTTACGGCCTTGTATCAAGATACGGGCTCGTGGCCTTCGGGTCCTCACTGGACCAGATCGGTCCCTTTGGAAGAAGTATCGAGGATGCCGCCCTGCTGCTCAGCGCCATTTCCGGGCATGACCCTCACGATTCCACCTCAGCCCGCCGGGATACCCTGGATTATGCAGGACAGCTGGGTAAAGAGATCAAAGGGACCAGGATCGGTATATGCCCCGAATGGTTCGCAGCAGGCCTCGATCCGGAAATCTCGGCATCGGTTAAAGGAGCTCTCGGAAAGCTGGAAAGCCTTGGCTGCGAGATTGTCGAGATTGCCCTCCCGCACAGCGAATACGCCATTGAGACCTACTATATCATTGCCCCTGCTGAGGCCAGCTCCAACCTCGCGCGTTTTGACGGTGTCAAATACGGGTTCAGGTCATCGGACCATACCGACCTCGAAACCATGTACCTTAATACCAGGACCCAGGGATTCGGAGAAGAAGTGAAACGAAGGATCCTGATCGGCACCTATGTACTCAGCTCAGGATATTATGATGCCTATTTTCTCAAGGCCGGAAAGGTCAGAAACCTGATCAAAAGAGACTACCTGGAAGCATTCAGAAAAATTGATTTCATCGCCGGCCCAACTACTCCGACCCCGCCTTTCGGACTGGGAGAGAAAACCACCAATCCGCTGGAGATGTACCTTTCAGACATCTATACAGTCGGTGCGAATCTGGCCGGGATACCCGCACTTTCAATGCCTTGCGGAAAAACATCAGGAGGGCTGCCGATTGGGATCCAGCTGCAGGGGCCTCATTTCAGCGAGGCCGGAATGCTGTCCGTCGCAGCCGCCCTGGAATCAGAACTGAATTACCGGGATCAACCGGGAGCCTGACCAGCCTGACCGTACCCTGATAAACGTTAAGGAGAGCCTTAATATGAAAAATATCAGAAGCACAGTGACCAGGCGCAAATTCGTCAAGACATATTCCGCCGCAGCCCTGGGAACAGCGGCCGCCATGAGAGCCAGTTCCTATTCAAAAATTCTGGGTGCCAACGACCGGATCAACATCGGCTTTCTCGGGTGCGGGGCCAGGAGCCGGGGGCACCGGCGTATGGTGGAGATGTCTGTGAAGGACAAAAACCTGGGTGTCACGGCTGTCTGCGATATCTGGACTGGAAACCGGGAAAAAGCGGCGGCGGACTGCAAAGAGAGATTCGGAGTCGAGGTCAGGCAGTTCAAATACTCGGAAGAGATGCTCCAAATGAAAGACCTGGACGGCATCATGGTCGCCACCGGCGACCACCAGCACGCCAAGGTGCTGGCTGAAATCGTAAATGCCGGCAAGGACTGCTATTGCGAAAAGCCTCTTTCCATCGATGTCGCTGATGCCAAACTGGCTCGTGACGCCGTTGAAAAAAGTTCCCAGGTCGTCCAGATGGGCTCCCAGTGGGTAAGTGATCCTATCCAGTTGAAGATCCGGGAGATCGTCCGTTCCGGCCTGCTGGGCAGGATCACCAAGATTTCCCAGTGCTGGAATGACAACAATCACCGCTGGCATGAGCCTGATGATCCCGACGTTAAGGCCCTGAGAGAAGAGGATACAGACTGGGACCGCTGGCTGCTGGGAAGGAAATACCGCCCCTTTGATCCCAGGGTCTACTTTGAGTTCCGAATTTTCAAAGACTATTCGGGAGGAATAACGTCCCAGTGGATGAGCCACGGGATCGGCCTGGTACACTTCTACACTGACACAGCAATTCCGGACAGCATGGCGGCCTCGGGAGGCATCTTCGGATGGCAGGATATCCGCGAGAACCCGGACACTTTCCAGGCCCTGGCCACCTACGAAAAAGAAAAATTCCTCTACTCCTACTCCTCCAGTTATGCCAATAAATTTGGCGACTTCTCCCTCATCAGGGGCAGGGATGCGTCGCTTTACGCCCATGGCGGAGAAGGCAGCCCCCGCTGGTTCCTGATCCGGGAACACCAGCAGCTCCCCGGAGGATTTGATTTCTACGAAGGGCTGGCCGCGGCAGTTAGAAGGGGACAGGCTGAGATGATTACCTGCGATGCCTGGGACAACAAGCTCCCTCCCACAGGCATGAGTGATGACAGCAAATGGCACCTCGACAACTGGATTGACTGCATGAGGGCCCGCAATAAAATGACTAACGGCCATATCATGACCGGTTACTGGCACTCGGTCGGGGCGGTTATGGCAACCGAGGCCTATCGAAGAGGCCGGAAGGTCTACTGGGACCGGGAAAAAGAAGAAATTACCGACACTCCCTTTGCAAATTTATCGGAATTCCTCTCTTGACATAGCTCCTGTTCTGTCCTATTTTTGTTCAAAGCTGAATATAACAGGGCATCTTCAAAAATTCTTTATTCTTCTAGGGGATGCAAAACTTAACATCAATAACGGGAGCAATTTATGGCAGATGAAAAAAAAGGTATGGATTCATTAATGGCGGAGGGCAGGACCTTTCCTCCCCCGGAGAATATCAGGGCGAATGCCTATGTCAGCAGTGAAGAACAGTACCAGGAAATGTGGGAGAGTTCTATTAATGATCCTGATAAATTCTGGCTGGAGCAGGCCAGGAGACTGACCTGGTTCAAGGAACCGACCAAAAGCCTGGAATATACGTGGGACACCAGGGGCCGCACAATTGAACACACCTGGTTCGAAGACGGCGAACTCAACGTTTCCTACAACTGCCTGGACCGGCACCTTGGGACCCCCATTGAAGACAAGGTCGCCATCCTCTGGCAGGGCGAAGCTGACGAGCAGGTCAAGAGATATACGTACGGCGAAATGCACAAGGAAGTCTGCAAATTCGCCAATGTAATGAAAAGCAAGGGAATCACCAAGGGCGACAGGATTGCGATATCCATGCCCATGGTTCCCGAACTGGCTCTAGTTATGCTGGCTTGCACCAGGATCGGTGCTATCCATTCCATTATTTTCGGAGGTTTCAGTTCTGATGCCATCAGCGGCAGGGTCAATGATTCAGACTGCAAGATGCTGATCACCTCAAACGTGTCCCTCCGAGCCGGAAAACATATCCACCTCAAGGATATTGCAGATGAAGCCCTCAAGGACTGCCCAACCATTGAGAGCGTAATCGTGACCAGGGTCAACAATGAATCCTGTCACATGGAGGAGGGTAGAGACTTCTGGTATCACGATGAAATGGCCTCGGCCAGTGAAGAATGCGCGGCAGAACCGATGAAAGCCGAGGACCCGCTTTTCATCCTCTACACATCAGGGTCAACCGGGAAACCAAAGGGCGTTGTGCATACTACTGCCGGATACCTGCTGCATACATCCCTGACCCATGAATACGTATTCAATATCCACGAGGATGATATCTACTGGTGTACTGCGGACATTGGCTGGGTCACCGGACATAGCTACATTGTATACGGCCCCCTGGCCAATGGCGCCACTTCAATGATGTTTGAGGGCGTGCCTACATATCCCGACGCCGGGAGATTCTGGCAGATATGCGACAAATTCAAGGTGACCGTGTTTTATACGGCTCCCACCGCCATAAGAGCCCTGATGCGCCTCGGCGAGGAATGGGTTGCCAAATACAAGCTTGACTCTCTCAGGATCCTTGGGACCGTGGGCGAGCCGATCAATCCTGAAGCCTGGATGTGGTACTACGAAAAAGTCGGGCACGGCAGATGTCCGATTGTCGACACCTGGTGGCAGACTGAAACCGGTGGATTCATGATCACACCATTGCCGGGTGCCCATACGCTCAAGCCCGGAAGCGCGTCAAAACCATTCTTCGGCGTGGATGCAGCGGTCCTCCGGGACGACGGGAGCGAGTGCGACCGGAACGAGGGCGGCAAACTGTGCATCCGCAAGCCCTGGCCGGGAATGATGCGCACCATGTGGGGCGATCACGACAGGTTCATTGATACCTACTTCACCATGTATGACGACATCTATTTCGCCGGGGACGGATGCCGGATTGACAATGACGGTGATTACTGGCTGATGGGCCGTATCGATGACGTTGTCAATGTGTCCGGGCACCGGATCGGCACAGCGGAGGTGGAAAGCGCCCTGGTAAGTCACGCCAAGGTTGCAGAGGCCGCCGTGACCCCCATCCCTCACGAAATCAAGGGACAGGGCCTTTATGCCTATGTCACGACCATTGAGGGAGTGGAAGAAACGGACGAGCTAAAAAAAGAGCTGATCATGCATGTCAGAAAAGAGATCGGCCCCATCGCTGCTCCTGAAGCCATTCAGTTTGCACCGGCCCTGCCGAAAACCCGTTCCGGCAAAATCATGCGGAGAATTCTTCGGAAAATCGCTGAAAAGGACACCGGGAACCTGGGTGACATCTCAACCCTGGCAGATCCCGGCGTAGTTGAAAAACTCATTGCTGAACGCGGTGACTAAACGTATCCGGCCTTCCGGATAATTGATTCCGGATACGCTTTTCCGGCGTATCCGGACCTGTTTTCTCAGTAACAGTGAAAGGTTTTAAAATGTCCGAACAAAAAGTCATGAATCGCTGGATCGTGGTTGTCGGGGCAGTTCTGATTCAGCTATGCCTGGGGGCCATATATGCCTGGAGCGTATTTACGAACAAGATCACCCTCCCTATCGATGATGGGGGCATCTACGGGTTCTCCGCCAAACAGGCCGCCTGGGTTTTCTCAGCCGGGCTGGTGACGTTTGCCGTGGTCATGGTCGTGGCCGGAAGAATGCAGGCCAAAATCGGGCCGCGGCCCATTGCCATGGCCGGCGGCATCGTCCTGGGTATCGGGTACATGCTTGGCGGGTTATTCGGCAGCAACTTCATATCCCAGCTCGTCTTCATTGGAATCATCGGCGGTGCCGGAATCGGCCTGGCTTACGTGATCCCCATTGCCGTTGGGGTCAAGTGGTTTCCCGACAGAAAGGGCATGATCTCCGGCCTGGCGGTAGCCGGATTCGGATTCGGCGCCACCATCTGGGTAAAGATGGCCGGTTCCTGGTTCGGAGGGTTGCTGAACACCACCAATGTATTAGGCCTTCCCGGGGTTCAGAGCGTGTTTTTTATTTACGGGGTCGTCTTCCTGGTGCTGGTACTGCTTGGGAGCATGGTAATGGTGAATCCGCCCGAAGGCTACAAGCCGGCCGGATGGGAACCTCCGCCGCCGGTAGCCGGCGGCAGCGCCACCGGGTCAGTAAACATGGAGACTTCCGAGATGCTCAGGACTCCGCAGTTCTACTCCTTATGGCTGATGTTCCTTGGTTCCGCCACTGCAGGCCTGATGGTAATTTCCTGCATTCAGCTTTTTGGCATTGATGCCCTGCAGAGCAGCGGCGCGGCAGCCAGCGCGACAATCGCCGCTTCCGTCGCCGGAACCGCCATGGCCATGTATGCGATACTCAACGGCCTCGGCAGGATTGTCTGGGGCACAGTCTCTGACAAGATCGGCCCAAAAAATTCTCTTATGCTGATGTGCCTGCTCCAGGGTATCATCATGTTCCTCTTCTTCAAGATGGGCGCTTCGACCCTCGGGCTGATTGTTGGGGCCAGCATCATCGGCTTCAACTTCGGCGGAAACTTTGCGCTCTTCCCGGTAGCTACCGCAAATTTCTTCGGCAACAAGACTGTCGGGCACAACTACGGGTGGGTGTTCCTGGCCTATGGTGTAGCCGGCATTGCCGGGCCGCAGATCGCCGGTTACTTCAAGGATAGTGCGGGAAGCGCAGGTGTACAGGCCTGGCTTGCCCCATTCATAATCGCAGGATGCGCTTGTATCGTGGCCGCCGTGATTGCCCTGCTGCTGAAACCGGTGAAACAGTAGCTTCAATTTTAAATACATTCTCTAAATGTGACTAAAAACTAATTGGAGGGGAAGGCCCCTTCCCCTCCTCTCACAACACCGGTCGTGCCGATCAATCTCCGGCCGTTCCAGCCCTCCCCAGATCTTTTGCCCTGCAGCGGACCGTCGCTCCATAATAGTTCAACCTCACATCAGGATCCCTCACTCAACTTAATCCTCATTTCTCATCAGCCTGCTGCCGCGGCAGCGAAGATACACACAGACTGACTT
>CAZOGT010000121.1:0-8574 GCA_964579015.1 uncultured Acidobacteriota bacterium
TTTTGACGCTGATCGGTTTGCAGGACTTAGTGGACTGGGTGGACGACGTGGACTGGGTGGACGAATGGAAGAGGCTGGCCAAACTTAACATCAAACCCCTTAGGTCCTTTATGCCCCTTTGGTCGCTTATGTCCCTTATGTCCCTTAGGTCCCTTAGGTCCCTTACTTCCCTAAAGAACAAAAGCCACCTTGAAGAACACCGTATCCCCCTGCTCCCCCCTTTCCCCAAAGCGGTTGGAACCTTTCTGGTAGGCCAGCTGGACCTGGCCGAAGGGGGGCTGGAAGCGCCAGGCAAAGACCGCCTGAACATTGCGCTTGTCAATGGCGGAGTTGGTCTGGAAAAAGAGCTTCAGGTACAGATCCTTGTTGAAATACTGGGTAGCCCGCAGGGAATGAATCCAGGTGCTTTCCAGGCCCGGGTCAGGGTCCAGGGATAATCGGGAGAGCCCATACTCCAGGGACAGGTCCTCGGTCAGCTTGCGCTTCAGGTCAGCGCCGACCAGGATGAAATCAGAATCGAAGTTGCGGCCCGCGGTCCAGCTCACCGTCGCCGATTGCCACTCCCTGGTGTTGTACCCGGCCTGTACCGTGCTTTGCCTGTTGCGGAACTCCTTCTCGAAGAGCTTGAATTCCTCTTCATGGCGCACCTTGAAACTGAGCTTGTTTTTGAGATCAAAGTCCAGGGAGTTCCAGGCATCCCAGGAGCGGAGCTCCCGGTCCATTCCCCAGTAGATATTGTAATTCGAGCCGTAGGTGATCTTGTCGAGAAAAGACCCGCCGGTCCAGAAAATCTTGCTTACAGCGGAATCAAGTTCATTCCGGTTGTCGTCACTGATGTAGCCCACCGAATTGACATTGTCACCAAAATACTCCCCCAGGTGGGTATAGCGAAGATGAATATGAAAGGTGGAGGTATCATGGCTGGGCCGGAAGAAAAATGCCTTGTCAGTCTTTCCGGCATCCCCGTAGCCTACTGCCAGCTGGCTGGTGAGGCTGAAGGTATCCGACAGAAACAGGGCGGCATCCATCCCTGCCGTGCCACGGTTTCTTCCGTTGACGAGGCGGTTGGCAGCCAGGAAGCCGATTGAGGAATTGCTCATGATGTCCCGCTTGATGCGGAACACCGAAAAATTGGCGGAATTCGAGTCTGGAGCCTCATCACTGGTCTGGGCCGTGAGAATCGAAACCTCGCTGGCCCCGGCCTTTCCGTAAAATTTGGCTCCGCCGTATATGTCTGAAATCCTGCGGGAATAGAAAAGCCTGATCCGCTGGTCGTAGGCGGCGCTGCCCTCCATGAAAAAATTCCTTTTCTCCGGCAGGTTCAGCTCGAAACGGGTCAGGTTGACCTGCTCCTGGTCGGCCTCTACCGTGGCAAAGTCAGGATTGATGGTCAGGTGCCCGGACAGCGAGGACGTGAAATCATACCGGGCGTCCAGCCCGGCCTCAACCTCAGTGTCACCCCCCTCCTCAAACCGGGCCAGGAGATGGGGAATAAGCTCGAGACGGCGGCCGGCAGCGGAGATATCAAGCCCGGTAAGGGCTCCGTTTCCATCCATCTTCCGATAGTCTTCCAGGGGCCCGGTCCAGAAGCTCTTCTCCAGGTTCCTCGGCAGATAGCGGCTGGCCTGGAAGCCCCAGGTCTGGTCCCTGCCGATGCGGTGTTTCATGGTGGACAGCGGAATGGCCATTTCAGCGCTCCAGCCTTCGGGAATCCTGGCGCCTGCCGACTGCCATACCCCGTCCCAGTTGGTGTCAGCCACCCGGCCGTTGTCGGAAACCATTCCGTCATGCTGCACGCCCAGGGGGTTGGTGCGAAAATAATACCCGGTGCGCTTGTCATGAAACGTGTCAAGAAGGATATCCACGCTATCGGTGCCCATGAATAACTTGTCCCTCTCTGTACCCAGGACTATCTTTTCGGGATTCGGATCAAAGCACCTGAACCCGAAATAGAGATGGGTGTCGTCGTAAAGCACCTTCAATTCGGTTCGGACCGTGGCCGGCGCGCCCTTGTCAGGCTCGAACTGGATAAAATCAGCGAGCAGCGGGGCATTTTCCCAGGCCTCGTCTTCGAGGGACCCGTCAATCAGCGGCGGCCGGTCCGTCTTGAGGGGTGATGCAGTGCGGTGAATTCCGTCCGCTGCCGGGAGCCATACCTGGAAAAAGAGGACATGCAGCGCTGCCAGAGTCAGTATGTGCTTTTTTAGTCTGTTCATTTTCCCTCGGGGACAGATAACTGTAACTGTTCCCCCGGCCCCGGTCAAACAGAATGATGACTGCCGTCCTCCGGACTTCAGGCGGGTGCTTCATTTGCCCTCATTAATCCGGCTGCCCTTGAAACATTGCGCTGATGTTTTCCGTTACCATTGCCAGGAGGTAATTTAATGACCAGGTTTCTATTATGGGTGCTGCTCTTTGTCGTCTGCTGGCCGGCCGCACTCCTGGCCCTGATCCTCTATCCTTTTGTCTGGCTGATCTCGCTGCCCCTGCGGCTGGTGGGAATTACCATAAATGCGGTTTTTGACCTCTTCAAAGCGGTCATCACCCTTCCCGCCCGGGTTATCGGTGGAAAGGGCCTGCGGGACTGAGATCTCTGATGTTACCTATGTCTTGAACCCATACCAGGTGAGATAATGCCGGGCCCGCGGATCTCCTGATCTGCATCTGCAATAATTGGCATTGCAATAAACGCCGCCGGCAGGCGGCATCAATAGTGAAGGCTGAAAGCCTGCCATTGAATAGCCTGGCGGTGACCGGAGGCTTCGGCCGGGCCGAAGGCCAGGGCGAACCGCAGGGAGCCCCAGGAAACGTCGCCCCTGCCGAGACGTAAGCTCTGTAGGAGCGACACAGAGAAGTGAGATCGGAGATTTGAGATTTTCGAATGTGACAATTGTTCAACCCTGGCCCCGATGCCTGTGGTGATCCTGACCCCGGGTTCCCGCAGGACGTCTCACCCCGATGCCCACGGCTGATCACGATCACCCTGCCATCCTTTGGATTTTCTCCTTCATTCTCAGGTAATGGGACCCTTTCCAGTACACCCTGCGACAACTGGGGCAGTAGCTGAACCGGTCCTGCTTTGCCAGGACATCAGGAGGCACGAGGTCACTGGCCTCCCCTGCCGTAACCTCCTCCAGGGCGCTGTTGCATTCCATGCACCTGGTAAACGGTTCGATGTCTTCAAAGAGGTCAAAACGCCTCAACACCAGGCCCGCCTGCTCTTCCGGGTCTGAAGAATTCAGGCAGTATCCGTGGGTTACTTCTTTTCTCTTCAGCAAACCCCTGCTCTTGCTGATGATGATCCTCTTTTCGGAAAGGGATATCTGAACGATTTCCTCGGGCGTGAAATCGGGGCTGTAGAGTACGTCAAAACCGAGCATCCTCAGGATCCGGGCCAGCCTGCCCAGATGGACATCCAGAACAAACCGGGTCTCCCGCAGCGGCTCCGGGCGTACCCTGCTGACCTGCCTGATATTCAGCGATTCAAAAACCGGGTATACGCTTACCCTGTCCCGGTCCTGCACAAGGAAGGAAAAATCAACGGACTTCCCGTTGACAAGGATACGATCAACTTCGCTGTGCGGAATCCCCAGGGACTCGATCATGTCCTTGATCGATGCCCTCTCCCTGAAACAGTGGGTGAACTCGGATCCCCGTTTCTCTCTTGGCAGGAATTCATTTAACTCAGCATAAAAACGAAAACGGGCTTCCTGCATCGGTTATCTCTTCGCCGGTTACCGCCTGTACCTGCCCATCAACTCACTTTTTACCAGGATGTGCCCTTCCATGGCCTCGAGGAGTTCATCCCTGGTGATTCCGGGGTCCTCGTCCAGGAAGGCATCAAGGGCGTAGAGCTTGAAGTAGTAGCGGTGGGTCCCGCCCGGGGGACAGGGCCCTCCATAGCCGATCCTGCGAAAGTCATTGCGGCCCTGCCGCGTCCCGTCCGGAAGCTCCTCCTCCCCGGGAAAACCCTCCGGCAGCCGGCTGGTCCCGGCGGGAATATTGAATAAAACCCAGTGCACCCAGGTCCCGGACGGGGCATCCGGATCATCGCAGATCAGGGCCAGGCTTTGAGTCCCCTCCGGAAAATCGGCCCATTCCAGGGGCGGAGAAATGTCCTCTCCGTCACAGGTATACTGTCTCGGGATCAGGTCCCCTTCTTCGAAAGCAGTACTTGTAATCTTCATTACCGTTGGCCTCCTTACAGGGACAACATACCATATTTTCGCTTCAGTTTTGGCCCTTTTGAGGGAGAGGACATAAAGGTTTCAATTCAAAAACAGATGCCGGGCTTAGAGCGGCCAGAATACCGGCAGGGTCAGCATCAGCACTGCCAGGGTCAACAGGGTCAGGGGAACACCAACCTTCACGTAATCTACAAACCTGTACCCGCCCGGTCCCATGACCAGCACGTTGGCCGGGTGAGAGATAGGTGACGTAAAGCTGGAAGAGGCAGCCATGGCAATTCCCATCATCAGGGCGTAGGGAGAAATTCCCAGGCCGGCCGCGGTCTCCAGGGCGATCGGGACCATCAGCACCACCAGGGCGGCGGTCGGAATGATACTTGTGCCAATAAAGGTGATGGCCAGCAACCCGAATAGGACCGCGTGTGGGCCGAAGGGGCCCACGAACCCGACCATTCCTTCGGCCAGGAGTTTTGCCGCGCCCGTATTGTCGAGGGCGGCTCCCAGGGGAAGCATCCCGGCAATGAGAAACACCGCCTTCCATTCAATGGCCCGGTAGGCTTCCTCCATGGTCAGGCAGCGGGTCAGAACCATCAAAGCGGCGCCGATAACCACGGCAATGTAGATCGGGACCCAGTTCAATATGACCGGGACCAGCACCGCGGCCATGATGGCCAGGGCCACCTTCGCTTTCTCTTGCCTTGGAACCTCCTGCGCGGTTTCCGTGAGCACCAGAAAATCAGGCTCACGTCCCAACTGATTTATTTTCCTCCAATCTCCATAAAGCAGCAAAGCGTCGCCGAAATGCAGGGGCATGTCGCGAAGCCCCTCACGGTAAGCCTTTCCGCCGCGCCAGACAGCCAGGGCGGTCAAACCGTATTTCTCCCTGAAATTCATCTGGCCCAGGGTCATTCCCGAAAGCTGGGTATGGGGGGAGAGCATCACCTCCACCAGGCCGACCTGCTCATCCTCCAGCATCGTGGGGTCTGACCGGCCGATCGAATCCTCCACAAAAACGCCCTCAAGGCCCTGCATGAGCAGGATCTCGATCATCACCGGCCTCCCCGAAACCACCAGCACGTCATCAGCCTCAAAAAGATCGTCCGGGCCGGGGATCAGGGCGTTCCCGTCCCGCCGCAGGATGTAGAGGATCTGGACATCCACTGCATCACCAAGCCGGCTTTCACTGAGGCTCATCCCCACCAGCTTCGAGGTATCCGGCACCCTGACCCTCCGCAGCCGCCTTCCCAGCTCGTCAGGCAGGCTCATTTCCTCCGGAGCCACTTCCTCCGGCGGCAGGAAACCGGAGTCTTCCTTCAGCTCCCCCAGCCTTTCCGCCGGCCCATGCACCAGCAGGGTGTCACCAGGCCGCAGGGGCCTGGCCTTCAGGTCCTCGACCACCAGCTCTCCACCGCTTTCAATGGCCAGGGCATTAAGCCCGAAGCGGCTGCGGAACCCGATATCCGGCAGGGTCTGGTTCTCGAAAGGGCTGTCCGGTACCAGGCGGAGCCGGGCTACCAGCATGCCGTGAGAGAAAAGGACCTCAGGCCCGATGGTGGCGGTATCAGCAAATAGCTGCCACCAGAGATACATCTCCCTGATCCTGTCCAGCTTCCCCTCCACTATCAACTGGTCGCCCCTCTGGAGGACCTCGGAGACAGAAGGAGCCAGCAGCGTTTCGTTTCCGCGAATGATTCCGACCACGTTCAGCCCCAGAGCCGCTCCCAGCCTGCTCCTGGCCAGGGAACGATCCACCAGGGCGGAATCGTCATGGATCCTGATCTGGAACAGGTGGTCGTGGAGCCGGTACTGGGAAAGGATGTCCCTGCCTTTCCCGGAGGCGTCCTCGGCAGCCCTGCGGCCGGAAAGAAGGCGGGTCCCGATAAACGTCACAAAGAGTATTCCAGATACCATCACGCAAAGGCCTACGGGAGAGAAGTCAAACAGCGAGAAGGGCTCCAGGTTATTTTCTTCCAGGGCTTCGGTAACCAGAATGTTGGGAGGTGTCCCTATCATGGTGGTCAGCCCTCCAAGGAGGCACCCGTAAGCTAGGGGCATCAGGAGAATCGAGGGCGAGCGGTCGGTCTTGCGGGCAATGTCCATTACCACCGGAAGCATCAGTGCGGCCACGGCAACGTTGTTCATGAATGCCGAGAGCAGGCCGGAAATGACCATGATGACCACCACCAGTGTTGTGTCCTTCTGCCCGGCGACCTTGAGCATCTGCCGGCCCAGGATACCGGCTATTCCCGTCCGGGTAAGCCCCCCGCTGAGGATAAAGACCGCCCAGATGGTTACCACCGCGGGGTTGCTGAAGCCGGCCAGGGCCTCTTTGGAGGTGACAATTCCGGTTATGGCCAGGACCCCCATAACCAGGAGCGCCAGGACCTCCAGCGGGACCCATTCCGTAACCAGGAAAAAAATGACCGCAACCAGGATAACCAGGACCATGACTATCTCAAGTGACATAAGCATTCTCCTGCTGTTTGCCCGGGACCAGGCTGCATGCTCTGTTCCCGGAAGCCGTCTCCCGGGATTTCAATCAAGTCAAGCCAATCGTCTATTGTACTGCCTTGCTACACCTTGAAAAATATCTTTCTCCGGTAAAAAAAATAAAGGACATACCAGATCACTGCCAGGCTCAGGAGGGAGTGGAGCACTGATCCCCAGGGGCCCATGGCTTCAACCAGGGGCCGGATAAAGGCCATTACCCCGTCCTCCACCGAACCGCGGGCCAGCTGGAAGATAATATAGGCAAAGATCGAGTTCATGCCGACCACGACCGGGATGAAGGTCCAGCGCGTCCATTTCCTTACTTCGACCATCCAGTAAACAAGCAGCAGTCCGAGAATGATGATCCCAGCGGAATAAAGGGTGAAGGAAGCCGTCCAGATCCTCTTGATGATCGGTATCACCGGGCTGAGAGCCAGGCCGAGGAGGATGCCTGAAAAGCCGGCGGCAGCCAGTATCCGCATGACTTGCTTGTGGGACCTGCCGCTTCCCGCCAGGCGCCCGGCCATCATCCCGAAGATGATGGTCGCGGTTGCGGGAATGGCATTCAACCCCACGTAATAGCCCCCGTAGTTTTTTCCGAGCAGCCACATGTCGAAATCCCCGCCCAGGTTTTGGAAGCTCCTCTCCCAGGGGCCGCCCGGACCGTTTCCGGGGTAAAGCATCCAGGCGGCCGTGTAAACCAGAAGGATAGCGGCAGCCGTCACTCCCTGTCCCAGGTATCCGCGGTTGATCACCAGGAAGGCCAGGAAATAGCCTATCGCTATCTGGTTCAATACGTTGATAAAGCCGATTCCGGGCTCTCCGCGGTGGATGGTGCCGATCACGTTGGCGATCACGATCAGCATAAGGGCCCGGTAGGCGACGTGCCCGAAAATCCTGGAATGAGACATGCCCTGCGCCTTCCGCTTGCCATAGGCAAAAGGCATGGCCATTCCGACCATGAACATGAAGGCCGGCTGGATAAGGTCCCAGAAAGTCAAGCCTTCCCAGGAAACATGCCTCACCTGTTCAGCAAGAAATCCCAGCCAGGGATGACCCTGGAAGGCTGACAACCCGAAACCGACCGAGATCAGGCAGATCATGATCAGGCCCCGGTAGGCATCCAGGGATACCAGGCGGGTGTCCAGCTTCTTTTCCACGCCCGTTGAGTCCCCGGATTTCTCCCCGAGCCGCGCCCCCTGTCCCCGTTTTCCGAGCTCCGGCTCCCCTTTCGCTGGTCCTGTCATGAATGTCCCCTCCGGTAAATAATCAAACCACAACCTGGAAACAAAGTACAGCAGGCAGGCCCTCATGACTCCTGATGCCTGGATCAGTTTACCCCGAGCTAATCATCAAAGGAGTATCGCCGCAGAAAAGGAAATCTCTCCAGGTTCCGCTGGATCCCGGCCGGCAGCTCCTCGTCCCATTCGACCTCGAAGCGGCGCCGGTGCGGCTTCTTATTGACGATCCTGCCACAGTCCCTTAGATATTTTTCATCCGCCTCGATCCCCAGCGCTGCGCAGACGGAGGACAGCTGCCCCTCCGGGTCTCCGATAAAGTCCTCCAGGTGCAGCGGAATCCTGGCCACGTCGATTTCCGTTTCGCTCTCAATCCTTTCAATCAGCCTCCGGAGCTTTCCGCAGAGGGCGAAATACTCCCGGCTGATCTTCTTCAGGGATAGTTTCCGGTGAAAGGACCTGGCGGAAAAAAACCGCCAAGGCCCAGGCGGCAGCGCCATCTCCCTGCTTTTTCATTTTGTGATGTTGATTTCCCCGTCCCGATGACCGAGACCCTTGCTATTCATGGAAAAATGGAATACAAATAGAAACTCCAGGGGACAGGTCATCCCGGCAGGGGATTTTAAATATTTTTTTATTTTCAAAGGAAACCATCAACC
>CAZOGT010000122.1:0-8562 GCA_964579015.1 uncultured Acidobacteriota bacterium
GGGAAGGGCACCTGACGAATACATTCCGCCAGGTTCTGCTCTATGAATCCCTGGGGTTCTCTATGCCCTTCTTTGCTCATCTTTCCACGATTCTCGGGCCTGACGGCTCCAAGCTCAGCAAAAGGCACGGCGCCACTTCGATCGGTGAATTCCGGGAAAGCGGGTACCTTCCGGCTGCCCTGGTGAACTATCTTGCCCTGCTTGGGTGGTCGCCTCCTGAAACGATGGGGGAGGTCCTTTCCCTGGAGGAAATCACGGGCAGCTTCAACCTCGACCAGGTCAACAGGAGTCCAGCCACCTTTGACCAGGCTAAGCTTAAATTTATCAACCGGTCCCATATGAAGAAGTTATCGCCGGATGCATTGGCTGAGCAGGTAATCCCCTTTCTCTATTCAGGAGGGATCATCCCCTCAGGGGCTGGTCCTGATGTCATGGACTGGGTGCGGCAGGCAGTGGAGCTCCTGGAAAAATACGCGGACACCCTCGGGGATTTCGGAGGTTTAATAAGAGACCTGCTGAGTTTTGACCCGGATAAGGGCCTTTCCGATCCCGAGGTTCAGGAAATTATGGCGGAACCGGAAGCACGTGAGGTGATCAGGGCTTTTGAGTCCAATTTAAGGGATGATCCTTCTCCAGTGGTTGATTTTGAGGTCTATAAGGGAGCGGTTGTCAAGATTATGAAGGAGCAGGGGATTAAGGGCCGCAGCCTTTTCAGGCCCCTCCGTGTTGCCCTTACCGCCAGGGCTTCAGGTCCGGAACTTGAGAAAATAATCGAAATAGTGGAAAGGGCGCCCGGCCTGGGCCTGCCCATGAAGACCGTGCCCGTCAGGGAAAGGGTGGCAGCAGTTGCTGTCAGAATGGGAAAATAGTATGAGGGACCCGGTGATCATGAGGGTGTGGGCAGGGAGGCCACTCCCTTACCACGGCCGGGAGTTCAGGAAATCATGAATATTTTCGGCATAAATCCTGTATTGGAGGTCCTGAAGGCAAGTCCGGACAGGGTTATCAGGCTGACCATAGACCAGGAAAAAAAAGGCAGGAGAATTTCTGAGATTATCTCCATGGCGGGTTCCCTGAGGATTCCTTTTTCCTTTGAATCCCCGGCTGCATTGGACCGGAAGTCGAATGGAGAGGTCCATCAGGGCATAATAGCCGAGCTTTCCGCCTTTGACTACGCTGATCTCAAGGTAATTCTTGACCGTAATCCTTCCCGGTTGATCCTCCTGGACGGCGTGGAGGACCCCCGCAACATGGGGGCGGTGATAAGAACTGCCGAGGCTTCCGGAGCTGATGCGGTAATAATACCTTGCCGCCATAACTGCGGCATCACGGGAACGGTCATGAAGGCTTCAGCAGGCGCCGCCGCCCATTTGCCGATTTGCCGGGTCACCAATATCGTCAGGACCATAAGCCTTCTCAAGGAGAAGGGTTTTTGGGTCATCGGGCTGGATATGGATGGCGGCGACCAATTGCCTGAAGACCTCAGGCCTTCGCCGCTGCTGCTGATTGGGGGAGGCGAAAACCGTGGCCTCCGTCCGCTGGTCAAGGAAAACTGTGACTTCCTCTACCGCCTTCCCATGCGTGGCAAGGTTTCCTCGCTCAACCTTTCGGTGGCAGTGGGGGTCCTTATCTACTCTCTTATCCCGCCTGCTGCTGGACATTGACCAAAAGCAGAATCGGAGACAGCATGAATTACACGGGTTAAACCTCCCCGGGCCAACCCTTTTTATCTTTAACAGGGTGTTATCAGCTGCCGGTTTTTTCGATCACGATATTGTCGCACGGGTCGATCTGGGCTTCGAATCCCGCGGTGACCAGGGTTGTGGAACTGTATTCCATTATAATGGCCGGCCCCTTGATGATGTTTCCGGCCCCCAGCAGATTTCTCAGGTAGTAGGGTGTCGGAAGGAGTTCTCCGGCGAAATAAACGGATCTCTCCTGGAGCAGGGCCTTGCCGGGAGGAGTCTTGCCTCGGGATTTCTGCTTGGCGTTCTCCGGTATGGGGTTACGTATCCTTCCCCTGACCCTGACGGTAACGATCTCGACCGGGAGGGATGGATCGGAATGCCCGTAAATGGAATTGTGTTCCTTATGAAAAGCCTGGATGAAATTTCGGGAATAGGGAATCCTGAGTTCACTCGACTGTCCAGGGTAGCGAATATCTACAAATTCCTGGAATTCGATCTTGCCGTCTTCCTCTGAACTTCCCAGCAGTCTTTCCCTCACGCCGCTTTTAAGTTCACGAAAATTCTTGACAATGGAGCTGGATACTCGCGGCTGTTCAGAACTCAGGAGAACCGTTATTCCACTGTCCTCAATCAGGTCAGCCTCCAGGATGCCCGCAGCTGACAACACTCCGGGATGAGGCGGAATAATGATTCTGGAGATGCCAAGGGATTCTGCTATTTCACAGGCATGCAGGGGTCCGGCTCCCCCATAAGGTACCAGGGTCATCTCTGAGGGATTGCATCCTTTTTCCCGGGCCGCCACCCTGATTTTTTTACTCATTGCCGCATTGGCGATGCGGATGATCCCCTCTGCCAGTTCTTCACTTTCAAGTCTGGTGCCACCTTTTTTATTCATTTCATCGGCAAGTTTACCGAGGGCGGCGGGGATTTTATCGGTCTGGAGCAGCATTTCTCCCCCGAGAAAGTTGTCCGGGTCGATCCTGTTGAGGAAGACGTGAGCGTCACAGAGAGTAACAAGTTCACCTCTGCCGTAGCATATAGGTCCGGGCTCGATCCCGGCGGACCCGGGACCGACTTTGAGAAGGCCGTCTTCATCCACCCAAGCGAGGGCGCCGGTACCCGGGCCAATGGACTGGATCTCCACTGACTGCAGGGGCACTGGAAGCCTTTGGAACTCCCTTTTCCTGGTCACTGGGACGGAACCGTTGCAGACGGCAATTCGGGCCGATGTTCCTCCGGCTTCGAAAGCCATGACCTTGCTCTGGCCTGCCTGCTTGGCCGCTTTGAAGGCAGCGACAACCCCGCCGGCCGGGCCCCCGCCAAGGGTCCTCACCGGCTCCTGCCTGGCAATTCCGGAGGTAGTCAGCCCTCCGTTGGCCTGCATGAGCTCAAGTTTTTTTATCTCCGGCTTTTTCAGGTTCTCGAGCGAAGCCAGGTATTTATCCATTTCCGGCTGAATAGAGGCGTTTATCACTGTTGCGCAGGTCCGGTCATATTCTCGAATTTCGGGAATGACCTGATGGGAGAGAAACACCGGAATCTTCAGTTCTTCAAGGCTTTCTTTTATCTTGAGCTCACTTTTCGGGTTGGCGTAACTGTGCAGCAGGCTGACTGCAACAGCATCCGGCCGGGCCTTCTTGACAAGGCCCTTGATCCTGTCCAGCTCCTTCTGATCCAGCGGGACCAGCAGCGTGCCGTCTGCCGAGGACCTCTCCCTGATCCCGAGACGGTTTTCTTCGGGAATGAGAGGCCTGGCGGCGGGGCAGTGCAGGCTGTAGGTTTCCGGACGCTCTTCCCAGCCGATTTCGATCAGGTCCTCGAACCCCTCGTTGGTAATCAAGATGCATTTAAGGTCTCGCCCGTCCAGAAGTGAAGCAGGAAGAACCGCCCCATGCCTGAGCATGCACTCCTGTCCCTCCTGCACGAATTTTTCGAGCCCCTTCAGGACAGACTGGACAGGATCCGAAGGAGACGATGGAATTTTGTGGACAGAAACCTTTTGTTCATCAACCACCACAATGTCTGTAAATGTGACTCCGCAATCAATTCCAATCCTGATCATAATCTAAAAAACCCTCGGAATAGTGATAGAATGAATTTTGTATATAAACAGCACAGTTGCTAAGAATAACCTGTACATGATGCCTATTCTATCAAAAGAATAGAATTAAATTATTTGGTCGTGCCCGATGCAGTCTTTTTTATTATACCCCGGAGTAGGATAGTATGAACCGGAGGGACATTCCCCGGAAACTCTACTTCCTGGTCGGGGCAACATTGTTCTTTATCCTGATTTTCCTGGTCAGCGTAATTTTCCTCAATCCTTCTTCGGTAGGGAATGAGAATTTTGTCGGTTACTTCAATCTCTGGGCTCTTTTCTGGAGCCTGATTTTCATAACCATCCTTATTCTGGCTTTTCTCCTCGCCCGGAATGTCATCAAAACCTTTTTTGAATACCAGGCCCATACCCCCGGAAGCGGACTCAAAACCAAGCTGATTCTGACCTTCGGCATTTTTTCGCTTTTCCCTTCAATGATAATGCTGTTTATTGCCTATGGGCTGATCAACCAGAATCTCACAAAATGGGTAAGCGCCCCGTCCGAGCAGCTCCTTGAATCTTCCCAGGTGATTGCAGATGAGTTTTACCTGCTGAAGGAGCACCAGGTAACGGCTTCAGGGTATGCTTTTGCCGCTGAACTGGAGAGGTCGGGTTTCGGCGACCCGGCCCGGATTGCGGCCTTGCTGGAGGAATATGGATTCAGCGGGGGAGTAATCTTCAGCAATGCGGGGGCCAGGATTGCTTCATTCGGCTCCGGTTCAATATCCAATGACATGTCGGCCCATGTGCCTTCGGTACTGGGGGGTGCAGAGTATTATTCGCTGCGGCACAAGGTGAACCAGCGCCCGGGAATCATCGATGCCGGGGTGGTTGGCATCCCGATGACCGATATCGGGGATTCTCCCCATGCATTATTCCTGGATTTCACGGTATCGGAGAGCGTCCTTTACCATGCCGGGAAGGTCTATGAAGCCAATGAGGTATACAAGGACCTGAAAGGGACTCTGGCTTCCCTGAGAATCAACTATTTTTCCATTCTTGCCCTGACAACCCTGGCAGTGGTATTCAGTCTCATCTGGCTGGGCAGCTATATTGCGAGAAAGCTGACCGTGCCTCTTGAGGCCCTGGCGGAAGGGTCAAGGGAACTGGGGCAGGGGAACCTGGATTACCGGGTCAATGTGCGGACCATTGATGAGCTCAAGGTACTGGTGGACACCTTTAACCGGATGGCGGCGGAACTTAAACAGAGCCGGCGCGAACTGGAGTCTGCGAACGAAGAGCTCCGGGCAACCAACAGGACGCTTGATGAAAACCACCATTACATGGAGACGGTTCTGCAGAACATCGCCACCGGGGTTGTGACCGTGGATCAGGATGATACTGTCTGTACGGCCAATGAGGCCGTCCTGAAGATGTTTCAGTTTACAGGAGAAGACATCAGGGGAGTAAATATCAGGGAAGCCCTTAACTCCGAACTCTACAACGAGTTCCTGGAGATGAAGAAAAGGGCTGACCTTTACGGGATATCACGCCGGCAGGTTTCCTTCACCAGGCAGGGATATACCCTTTATGTTGCGGCCACTGTATCAGCGAATCCGGTTTCCCGGGACAACAGGGTGGAATACCTGATAGTACTCGACGACTTGACGGAACTTATTCGATCTGAGAAGTTTTCAGCCTGGCAGGAGGTTGCCCGAAGGCTGGCCCATGAAATCAAGAATCCCCTGACCCCTATTCAGCTGTCGGCGGAGAGGATTAAAAAACGATTCATGCAGATTGCTTCCGGGTTGCCGGAAAGCCGGGAAAGGCACGATTTTGAGGAGCTTTTATCCGAATCAAGCCGGATCATAGTCGAAGAGTCGAGGATGCTCAAAGAGATGCTGGATGAATTCTCGCGTTTTGCGAGGATGCCTTTGAGCAAGCCGAAGTTCGAAAGCCTGCACCGGCTGATCGACAATACCCTGGCTTTTTATGATAAGAGGGTAAGTACGGTCAGGATAAAAAAGGTTTATGACGAGGCCATAGAAAAGGTTTGCCGGGATGCCGGCCAGTTTCAAAGGGTGATCGTAAACCTGATGGACAACTCTCTTGATGCCCTTGCGGGTGAAGACGCGGGATATGGGGAGATTTGCATCTCAACCCTGATGAACCATTCCAGGGGCACAGTGCGGATAGAGTTTCAGGATACAGGGCCCGGCATTTCACGCGATGATTATGATCTGTTGTTTCTCCCCTATTTTTCAACAAAAAAGAAGGGCACCGGTCTCGGGCTGGCAATTGTCCGGCAGATAATTTCAGAGCATAATGGCTTCATTAAAGCAGAGCCGAATCACCCGAAGGGTACCAGGGTTATAATTGAGATACCGGTTAACTGTACCAAGTAAAATCCCCGTAAGTATGGAATGGCGCCATGAAAGAGAAGCTGCTGATCGTTGATGATGAAAAGAATCTCCGGATATCTCTCAAAGGTATCCTGGATGATGAGGGGTACGATGTTGACTGTGCTGAAAATGGCGAGGAGTGCCTCGAAAAAATCTCCAGGAATACTTACGGCCTGATTCTCCTTGATGTCTGGCTTCCGGGAATGGATGGACTTGAAGTACTGGAAAAACTCAGGAATTTTCATCCCCGGCCCTATGTTGTTGTAATCTCAGGCCACGGCTCGATTGAAACCGCGGTGAGAGCCACCAAGCTTGGGGCCTTTGACTTTATCGAGAAACCGCTCTCTTCCGACAAGGTGCTGCTGGTCCTGGAGAATGCCCTGAAACAGAAGAAGCTGGAAGAGGAGAACCGGAGCCTGAAAGCCATGGTCCAGAGGGAGAGCGTCATGGTCGGGAATTCCGTGTCTTTCCAGGCCTTGAGGCAGCAGATCAGCTATGCGGCCCCTACTGAAGGAAGGGTTCTGATCTATGGTGAGAATGGAAGCGGGAAAGAGGTGGTCGCCAGGCAGCTCCATGTGCAGAGCCTTCGCAGCTCAAAACCGTTTATTGAAGTGAATTGTGCGGCCATCCCGGAGGACCTGATCGAGTCCGAGCTTTTCGGCAGTGTCAAGGGTGCCTTCACGGGCGCCAATGAAAACCGCAAAGGAAAATTCCAGCTTGCTGACAAGGGGACCCTTTTCCTGGATGAAGTCGGGGACATGTGCCTGAAAACTCAGGCCAAGGTACTGAGGGTCCTGGAGGAACAGAGGTTTTATCCGGTTGGCAGCACCAATCCTGTCGAAGTTGATGTCCGGGTGATCGCAGCCACGAACAAGGACCTGCAGAAGAGGGTCGAAGAGGGGCTCTTCAGGGAAGATCTTTTCTACAGGCTGAATGTAATACCTTTCGAGATCCCCCCGTTGAGGCATCACCGTGAGGATATCTCCCTGCTTGCTGAACACTTTCATGAACAGTTCAGCAGGAAATATGACAAGCAGGGGCCCAGGATAACTGATGAAATAATGGAACGGCTGGAGGAATATCATTGGCCTGGCAACATACGGGAACTCAAGAATACCATAGAGATGTGGGTGATAATGGTCCGGAAGGAAAAGCTGGAGATACTGGATCTTCCGCCTGAAATCCTCAAGGCCACAGATCCTGACCGTGAGAAGGAGGACCGTCCTGAGTGGCAGAAGGCCCGTGAGGATTTCGAAAGGGACTACATTCTCAGAAATCTTCTCGACAACAACGGGAACGTGACCAGGACTGCGGCGGCCATTGGAATGGAAAGGTCCCATCTTCACCGGAAGCTCAAGGCTTACAACATTAAACCATGAACAAGGAAACAGGGGATGGCAGGGCTGACTTGAAAACGGCAGGTCCTGTGCCCGAAATAGGATCCTTTATTGATTACCTGCGGTTCGAAAAGAATTATTCCATTAATACCATCAAGGCCTACGAACGTGACCTGAAGGAGTTTTTCACATTTCTTCGAGACTCAGGACACCTCGTTACCGCTCCTGAAGTAACCCATCTGCTGATCCGGCAGTTTCTCGGGTATTTGCATAGGATCGGAAACCAGAGGTCTTCCTCTTCCCGGAAGCTTGCCTCCCTGAGGTCCTTTTACCGGTTCCTGCACCGGGAGGGGATAGTAGACAGGAATCCTGCCAGGATTGTCCGCACTCCCAAAACTGAACATCGCAACCCCGGGATTTTATCGGAGGAGGATATGCTGGTCCTTCTCGAATTGCCGGACCGTTCATCCGCAAAGGGGCTCAGGGATGCCGCCCTGTTGGAGCTCCTTTATGCAACCGGGATAAGGGTCAGTGAATTGACCGGCCTTAATGTTGGTGATTTCCAGTTTTCACAGAGGCTGATTATGGTCAGGGGCAAGGGAAGGAAGGAGAGGCTGGTTCCTTTCAGTGATCGTGCCGCAGGGGTGATGAAGGAGTACAGGACGGTTCGAAGCCTCCTTTTGAGGAAGGCCAGGGCTGCTTCGGACCCGGAAGCTTTTTTCCTGAATCTCAGGGGAGGGCGGATAACGCCACGTTCAGTTCAGAGACTGGTGCGGAAATACGTCAGCCTTGCCTCTGTTGCGGCTGATGTTCATCCCCACACGTTCAGGCATTCCTTTGCCACGCACCTCCTGCGGAGAGGTGCGGATCTCAGATCCATCCAGGAAATGCTCGGACATGAAGACCTGGCCACGACGCAAAAATATACGCACCTGGCTCTTGATGAACTGCTCAGCACCTACAGGAAAGCCCACCCCAGGGCTGGAAAAAAGGAAGACTAGTAAATATTCAGGTATGTTTCCCGCTCCCAGGGATGTACCTGCCTGGTATACCTGTCCCATTCCTGTTGTTTGGCCTGGAAATATATTTTGGTAATC
>CAZOGT010000123.1:0-8543 GCA_964579015.1 uncultured Acidobacteriota bacterium
ACGCTTTCCATCTCGGCGTCGGGGTCGGTATCGCTATCGGGGTCGAATCCCCGGCAGCGGGGGACCAAAGATTCAGGGCCGCCTCAGCAATTTCTTCGATACCGACGCCGACCGCGACCTCGACCCCGATTTAACATCCTTCTTACCTGCAAACATTGGGAGAACCCCTGGAAAAATCAACCCTTGCTCGGCTCGTTAATATGCAGGATGATAGTAGTCACCTATAAGGGACAGTCACCAGGAAGGAACGCCATAAGCTGGAAGCTTATGCCACGCTTTCCATCTCGGCGTCGGGGTCGGTATCGCTATCGGGGTCGAATCCCCGGCAGCGGGGGACCAAAGATTCAGGGCCGCCTCAGCAATTTCTTCGATACCGACGCCGACCGCGACCTCGACCCCGATTTAACATCCTTCTTACCTGCAAACATTGGGAGAACCCCTGGAAAAATCAACCCTTGCTCGGCTCGTTAATATGCAGGATGATAGTAGTCACCTATAAGGGACAGTCACCAGGAAGGAACGCCATAAGCTGGAAGCTTATGCCACGCTTTCCATCTCGACCCCGATTTAAAATCCTCCTCACCCGCGAAAAATGGAGAAACGCCGGACAAATTTCTCATTGAATTAAAGACGTTACCTGATACAATTAAATGAGTAACTACATCGAAACCGGGGGTATCCCGGATAAAAAGCGATAGGACCCGTTGAAAAAAAAGTTCTATCTGGAGGACATTTAAATGGTTGATTTTATTAGGAAAACTTATCTTGCCGGTTTAGGCCTGGCATCATTGACAGGTGACAGGATCGAAGAAATCGTCGAAGATCTCGTAAAAAAGGGTGAGATTGCCGAAAAAGATAGAAAAAAAATGATCGACGAACTGATCACCAAAGGCAAGGAGCAGAGGGAACAGCTTTCTGCAACTATAAAGGAAAATGTCAATAAGGTTGTCCATGAGCTGAATATTCCGCGGCGTGACCAGTATGACGAGCTGCTTAAAAGAGTCGAAAATCTGGAGAAGAAAGCAGCCCCTGCTAAGAAAACAGCAAGGCCGAAAAATGCTCCACCCACTAAAAAATGATCCGTCCATTAAAGACCCTGGAGACTTACCGCAGGCTTAAGCGCTACCGGGGTGTGATTTTCACTTTCCTCAGATATGGGTTCGACGACATAGTGGACAGGCTGGATTTGCTGGCCCTGGTCAGGGGAAGGAGGCCGGCCGGAATGTTCCGCCGGGAATCCCAGGCTCCTACCGCCCAGAGATTCCGGGATGCCCTGGCCGATCTGGGCCCTACCTTTGTAAAGCTCGGACAATTGCTCAGTACCCGTCCCGACATTCTGCCTGAAAGCTTTATCCAGGAGCTTGAGAAACTTCAGGATGACGTGCCCCCGGTACCTTTTCTGGAAGTAGTGGAAGTGTTCAGGGAGGAATTCGAAAAATCTCCGGAGGAAATGTTCGATTCAATAGAGCCGGTACCGGTCGCCTCCGCTTCAATTGCCCAGGTGCACAAGGCTACCCTTCCTGATGGAACCATAGTGGCTGTCAAGGTCCAGCGTCCGGGAATTGTGCCCCTCATTCACACTGACCTGAGCATCCTGATGGAAATAGCCATTCTCATGGAACGGCACATCCCGGAACTTAAGTGGATCAGTC
Source organism: uncultured Acidobacteriota bacterium (assembly GCA_964579015.1). Classification (GTDB taxonomy): domain Bacteria; phylum Acidobacteriota; class UBA6911; order RPQK01; family JAPXNP01. Next base: position 1,653 of record CAZOGT010000123.1, read on the forward strand.
CTGTCGCGCTTGTTCAACATTTCTCCACATCCATAACCAGGGAGACTGATTTCATCTCCGAATTCCATGCCGCTGAACAGTTTGTCGCCAATTTCGCCGATGATCCGACCGTAGTGATCCCAAGGGTATACCGGGATTATTTGTCAGAGAAGGTCCTGGTCATGGACTTCATCGAGGGAATCAAGATATCAGATGTATCCGCCATTGCCCAAACCGACCTGGACATGAAAACCCTCGCCCTTAACGGTGCCAACTCGATTCTCAAGGAAATATTCGAACACCAGTTCTTTCACGGAGACCCTCACCCCGGAAACCTCTTCGCTCTCGAGGAAAACAGGATTGGCGCTATTGATTTCGGGATGGTCGGGTACCTGGATGACAGGACCACCCGCCTGCTGGGGAAACTCTTTTCAGGGGTTATCAGGAAGGATGTCGATTCAATCATCCATAATCTGGAGGAAATGAGGATCCTGCCCGGGCATCTTGACCTTATGGCGTTCAGGTTTGACCTGAAGGGATTCATCGACCGCTACCATGGCTTGAATATTTCGGAGGTGGACCTTGACGATATCATCGAAGATTCGCTGCGTATTGTGAGGAGACACCAGATCGTACTCCCCTCCAACCTGGCGACAATCGCAAGAATGCTGGTCCTTTCCACCGGAATAGCCCGGAAGCTGGACCCTGAATTCGATATGCTCGAAGCATCAAGGCCTTACGTCAGGAATCTGCTCTCCGCCCAGCATGAAGCAAAAAACATCTCCAGGGAAATAGGCACACTGATTGAGGACTATTACTCCATCATCAGGTTCCTTCCAGCCAACCTCCGGGAGATTCTGAAGAAGATCAAGCGGGGTCAAACCTCCATCACCCTTAAACACCAGGGCATTGACCGCCTGATCCGGGAAATTGACAGCTCCTCCAACCGGCTCTCATTTTCCATGATCGTAGCCGCCATCATAGTCGGGTCGTCCCTGATCATCAACATGGACAAGGGGCCAAAAGTTTACGGCTTTGCCGCTCTCGGGCTGGGAGGTTACGTGATAGCCGGAATCCTCGGCCTCTGGCTGGTTATTTCGATCCTGCGGTCAGGTAAGCTTTAACCCTTCGGTCCGATGCATCGGCATGATCGTCCGGTTGCCGGTCTCTTTCCGCAATAACGCAGCAGAATGCTCCAGCACGTAGGCTGGAAGAATGTGCCACGGTAAGGTTACGAGCAGAAAGCTCCTGACGCGGTGACCCATCTTGAATCCCGGATTTCGCCGGCTTCCCCGTTTCAATCTACCCATGGCCAGAGCTCTGACTTTTTAACCACTGACACCAGGTCAAAAAAGCTCCGTCTCCTGAAAAACTCATCATGGTCAACCAGGACCTGCCGGGCCTCACCATGCTCCTTGTCAACAAAATAACCCTGCCACCTTTTTTTTACTTCTTCACCACTCTCTGATTCCGAGAGAAAGGCGTACCAGGCATACCGGATCAAGGCCAGCTGAATGGGATTGAGCCCCTGCTTCTCACCTTTCCTCACCCTGTAGATCACCCTCCCGCGAACCTCTTCCGGAAACATCTCCTTTTCATAATCATTCACCCGGATCTTCCAGAAATTCACCTTGTAGAGTTCCGAAGGGCTGGGATGGAGCATCTCGTGCTTGGTAGAATACAACTCCAGCAGGACCGAGATATACTCGTCCCTGATCATTTCGAGAACCGTATCAGTACCACCTGTATTCAAAATCATAGTAACAAGACCCGGCTTCAGCCGGGACGAACCGCGCACAGGCTGAACACCCCCTCAAATGAAAGCATTCGCCCTGACTATGGATAATCCTGAAACTCTCCTGAACTAATTGCAGCGCGCAGCTGCGGTTGCTTCATTAAAGGTTGCCATGCCTGCCGTAAGCCGGACCGGGGAGACGGGGCTGACACGCGCCCTGTCGGGAATCCGGCCGCCCCGGTCAATCAGACTTGTTATCCGGAGAGGATTTCTGAAGAAGGTCTACCAATCCCCTGGCGGCAGCAGGTATGCCCACCTTTTTTTCCAGAATAATGTCCTTGGCTGACACTTCCCTTCCGTAGAGGTCTTCGTTGGCTCCATTATCCTGGCGAAGGGTTGAACCTTCCAGGGAGACTCCGGCAAACAGCCCCCTCGACCTCGAATACGAGAGTATTTCAGCCGACATCATTGCGTCAGTGGCCGCGTCGGCGCTTCTCCCCTTCGGGCCTGCTGCTGCCTTGGCGTCAACGCCCAGCTTGACCTTGCTGGTCAGGAGTGACTCAACTCCCCGTTCATTCATGATCAGGAGCAGGAAGTCGGTTGAGGAGCCTCCCAGCTGAAACCCGATGCTGCCTCCTTCCAGACGCATCATCGCCGGAGCGCCCCAGGGGCCGTCAAACCTGCTTCCGGAACGGCAGACCAGGGCGCCCTTTCCATAGCTTCCGCCGAAGCCCAGGGCAAATTTCTTCACCCCTGGAATTACCGCCACGCACTCAGCCTTGTCCAGCAGGTCCTGGGGAATGCCCTCGGGAACACCAAGGACCGATACCACGACCTCTTCACAGGCTTCCAGCCTTTCCGTCTCGTCTGAAGCAACAGCGGCAACCATGGTTAAACTCATTATCACTAGGCCGATAAAAAGATTCTCTATTTTCATGTTGCCTTCCTTTAATCTTAATCCCTGCTTAAAAAGCATTGCATACTTTCCGTTTTTCAGGGATAAATCTATATTAATTGCTGATGAGTAATATTACAATTCATAAAATTGTATGGCGATTGGTTCCAATTGGTTCCTGAATCGCATTTCTCAAGGGCCCAGGCAGCGAGGCCCGACGGATATATCCCGGCATGCCGGCGCAAAAGCCGCCCCGCAGACAATGGGAGTCACGATGGAAAGGAACACCATGTCCAATGAGCAGACCGGGCTCCCGATGACGGCTAAGTGGGATCCTGAAAAACTAAAAAAAGAAACCGAATACCTGCTTGAACTTAACCGGAAATCAGTCCCTGTACGTATCAGGGGATATTTTAAACTGACCGGGCTGGATTGGGGCAAGGTACTGGCCCTGAATATCTGACTCAGTCGATTTCAGTGCGGTTTCTCCCCTGTGTTTTGCAGCAGGTTTGCGATAAAATTCAATCTTTTCCTAACCATTGATTGCAACGAGGTGAAAATGAGACAGAAAACAGGACTTCTACTTTTTTCCTGCATCCTGATGCTTTTTTCCCTGCCGGTTTCGGCCCAGGACGACCTGGCATTCGACAGGTACCACAGCCCGGAGCAGCTGGAAAATATTATCAGGACACTCGGGGAAAGGGATCGGGCCCAGGTGATTGAGCTGGCAGAGACCCCGGGCGGAAACAAGCTGCTGATCCTTAAAATCGGGCCTGAAACCGGCAATGAGAAAACCCTCCCCGCCGTAATTACCGCCGCTAACATGGAGGGGACCTCCCCCCTGGCCACTGAAGCCGCCCTCTACCTGGCAGCCGAACTTCTGCGGAATGCGGAAATGCACAGGGACAAAACCTGGTATATCCTCCCTTGCGGGAACCCGGACGCCCTGGCTCGTTTCTTTGCCGATCCCCTGTTCGCCGACGCCCGGAACGCTGAACCCTACAACGACGACATGGATGATGCCATTGATGAAGACGGGGTTGATGACCTTAACAGGGACGGGATAATCAGCATGATGAGGTTCAGGGACCCGGAAGGGGAGTGGATAGAAGTCCCGGGAGAGCCCAGGCTCATGAAAAGGGCTGAACCTGAAAAGGGGGAAACCGGGACATTCAGGCTACTGTCCGAAGGGCTCGACAATGACGGAGACGGAAGATACAACGAAGACGGTCCCGGGGGCACGAATGTCGGCATCAATTTCCCGCACGGCTTTGAATACTGGACTTCCGATGCGGGAACCTGGCCGGGAAGCTCCCCCGAAGCCAATGCTGTCCTGGAGTTTGTCTACGCCCATCCCGAGATTGCCATGGCCGTGACCTACGGCTCCAGTAACTTCTGCCTCTCCCCTCCCCGCACGGACCGTAAAGGCGGGAACGACATGGAGAGGCTCAGGATTCCGGAAAGATACGGAAGAAGATTAGGACTCGATACCGGAAGGACCTATACCTTCGAGGAGGCAAGGAACGCCCTTCAGGAAGCTATGCCGGAAGGAACGGAACTTACGGATGCCCGCGTCGCCAGTATTCTCGGGCTCAAGGCTGAGGCCAACCCCATGCCGAAAGACATGGCTTTTTACAGGAAAATATCAGCTGATTACCTGGAATTTCTCGAGAGCAAAGGCCTTTCCACCGACAGGATTCCGCCTGCCGATGATAAGGACGGCTCCTTTGAGCTTTTAGCCTACTATCACCTCGGCATACCCTCTTTCGCTCTCGATTTCTGGACTCCCCCCATTGACAGGAGTGCAACTGATCCAGACGGAGGAAACAGCGGGAGGAATGACAGGCCCCAAAAGCAGGGCTCAGCGAAGAACGAGAATCCGGAAATCAAATTCGGAAAAGCTTTCCTGGAATACAGCGATACCATGCTCAACGGAGAAGGGTTTCTGGAATGGACTCCTTTCCAGCATCCGGAGCTTGGTGAAGTCGAAATTGGAGGCATGGTTCCATTTGCCGACAACACCCCTCCCGCCGGGGAAATCCAGGGCTTTCTCTCAGCCCAGGTGCCATGGGCCTTTGAACTGGCATCCATGCTTCCAAGGATTACTATCGGAGACATCACCGTGGAGGACCTCGGGTCTGGTATTTTCAGGATCGAGGCGATAGTCGAAAATGAAGGCAGCCTGCCCTACCCCATCGCCATGGGATCCAGAAACGGGAGAATCATCCCGGTTATCCTGGAACTTGAAAGCGATGAAATAACGGTCCTGGAGGGAAGGGAAAGAACACGAATACCTGGGGTTCCGGGTAACGGGGCGGCAAGGGCCACATGGTTGGTCCATGCCGCTTCTCCCCGGCAAATTACAATAAAATCCCGGACAATGAATGCCTGGTCTGATGAGAAGACCATCACCCTGGGAGGCGCAAAATGAAACAACTGCTAACATCGACAATCCTCCTTCTAATTGTGACAGCGTTTACAGCAGCCCGGATATCAGGCCAGCCTGTCTCCGTGCCTCTCAGCTTTGACCACTACTACTCCTGCGAGCAGGTGGAAGAGGCGTTGAGGGCCCTCAATAAAGCCTATCCGGAGCTGAGCCGGCTGGACCTGGTCGGGAAGAGCGACGAAGGCCGGGATATCTACGGCCTGGTTGTCCATAACCCTGAAACCGGGGAGGAGCACGACAAGCCCGGCGTTTACGTGGACGGAAATATTCACGGAAACGAAATCCAGGCCGGGGAAGTGGCCCTCTACATGCTCAATTACCTGCTGACGAAATACGAGTCCAACAGCTCGGTAAAAGAAATAGTTGACCGGAATGTTTTCTACGTGATTCCGGTCCTCAATGTGGACGGACGCTACCACTTTTTTGCGGATGCCAATACCCCGAGCAGCAACCGCAGTGTGCGGATTCCCTTTGATGATGACCGTGACGGCCTGATGGATGAAGACGGCCCCGATGACCTGGACGGGGACGGAAGCATCCGGCAGATGAGGAAAAAAGACCCTTATGGCGACTACCGCCTGGATCCCGAAGACCCCAGGGTCATGGTCAGGGTGGGTCCCGGAGAAAAAGGTGAATGGACCCTGCTGGGACAGGAAGGCATCGACAATGACGGAGACGGCCTGATCAATGAGGATTCCGAAGGATATACCGACGGAAACCGGAACTGGGGATTTGACTGGATGCCGCGCTATGTGCAGGGTGGCGCCGGAGACTACCCCTTCCAGTCAAAATCAATCAGGGCTGCAGCGGAGTATATCCGCAGTCACCCGAATATCGCGACGGCTTTTGCCCTCCACAACTCAGGAGGCATGTACCTGCGCCCTCCAAGCAGTTCCGGAATGGGCAACCTCCCCCGGGAAGACGTGGAGGTTTATGACTACCTGGGAGCCCAGAACGAGAGAATGGTACCTGGCTACCGCTACCTGGTCAGCGGCGAAGACCTTTACATCTCCTATGGGGATTTCGTCAACTGGATGATGGGGTGCAACGGGATCTTTGCCTGGGTACCGGAACTCTACATGGTGGGCGAAGCGGAGACCTTCAAAACCCGGGAAGAGGAAAAAACGCCCTCCCCGGGCAACAGCGGTTACGGCCGAAATGACCCGGCAAGGGAAAAAGAGAGGCTGGCCTTCAGCGATCACCTGACCCAGGGAGAGCTGTACAAGGACTGGAAACCGTTCGATCACCCGGTTTACGGGGAGATAGAGATTGGGGGATGGACCAAGTTCAGCACCAGGATGCCGCCGATTTTCCTGCTCAGGGAACTCCTTCACCGCAACGCCATGGCGATTATCTTTTCCGCCGGGAATACCCCGAACGTAACGCTGGAGGTCTTCGATACCAGGAAGATCGGGAACGGTCTCTGGCAGGTAAGGGCACGATTGGAAAACAGCAGCGCCATTCCGACGATGAGCACTTTGGCCATGAAAAAAAACCTCTTCCGAAAAGACTCCCTGAAGGTTTCCGGAAGCCGGGCGAAAGTGGTTTCCGGGGGAGAGTTGAAAAACCCCTACACCGGTGAGACCGGGTACAAGGAGTCGAAGCCTGAAGTCCAGCTGTTCAGGATTCCGGGCTTTGGAAAGGTTGAGTACCAGTTCATTATTACCGGAGGGGGAGAAGTAACCTTCAGCTATGAATCCAACTGGGGAGGAAAAAAAAGCGCCACCGTGCAGCTTGATTAAGAACGCGGCCCTCACCATCTTTCTCAGCCCGCAGCAGCATTTCGGTGAGAAACGCGGGCTAGGAAGGCTGCAGAAAATGCCGTCAAGTCAACGG
>CAZOGT010000124.1:0-8489 GCA_964579015.1 uncultured Acidobacteriota bacterium
TCCCGGGTTCCGGTAAAGTCAACGGACAACTCTCCCGAGGAGATGGTCCCTTTTATGGCGTCGCCTTCAACAGTGCAGCGATAATCGATTTTCATACCCCTGGTTTCTGTTAGAAAACGAAGCTCATCATTCAGAATTCTTATGTAGCGAAGAGCCAGTTCCTGATGCTCGGTGGTATACCTGCCGAACAAGTGCCCGTTCTTTTCAAAAAGAATCAGCTTGAACTCCAGGACCTCTTCCGTTTTTGTCTCGCAGTTCCAGGTGCCGACTACATCCGACTCGGTTGTAGCCAAAATAAATGGCGCACATAAAATTAAAAAAAGTACGGCAAGGCCTATTCTTTTCATGACGTTCAATATCCCTTTTGTTTATCCCTCTTAACGGATTGTCCTTTGCCCCGGGCCTCCTGGAAATCCGACAACCCTCCAATCTTATCATTTATGGGGGTACAGAAACCGGGAGCAGCGCCATTTTCAGTTAATGATGCGTCAATTGCCTCCAGGGGTCATTTTCCTGTTGGATGGTTTCCTGACCGCCGGCTACCTGTTATGATTTCATTCTAATTTGTTTTCCTCAAGGGACTATGGCTCAATGCCCTGGAAAACCGGGGATCAGGAGAGGAGCAGGAAGATGCAGACGATTGGGTTGCTTGGCGGTATGAGCTGGGAATCGACGGCTGATTATTACAGGATTATCAATGAAGCGGTCAGGGAGAGGCTTGGAGGGCTCCATTCAGCAAGGCTCTGCCTTTACAGCGTGGAGTTTGGTGAAGTTGAAAGCCTGATGGCGGCCGGCAAGTGGGATGAGGTTTCCCGGATACTGTCGGAATCATCTTTGAAGCTTGAAGCAGCCGGAGCGGATTTTATCCTGATCTGCACCAACACCATGCATAAGCTTGCCCCGGAAATTCAGAAATCCATATCAGTCCCTATCCTCCATATTGCCGATGCCGCGGCTGAAGCTCTTTCCGCTGACGGTGTCAAGTGTGCCGGATTGCTCGGCACCAGGCCGACCATGGAACAGGAATTCTGCAGGGAAAGGATCTCCCGACAAGGCATTAAAATCATAACTCCTTCCCAGCCTGAAATGGACATAGTCCACAACGTGATTTTTTCTGAACTCTGCGCCGGGATCTTTCGGAAGGAATCACGGCAAAAATTTCTGGACATCATCGACTCCATGGCCGACGAAGGTGCTGAAGGGATCATTCTTGGCTGTACGGAAATCCCGCTCCTGGTGAAGCAGGAGCATACTTCACTGAAACTCTATGACACCACGGAACTGCACTCGCTGGCCGCAGTGGAAAGGGCCCTTTCCTGAGCTGAGCGGGCGGCAATATTCGGGCCTCCGGCCCGACGAGGTCCGAAAGAGAAGGTATGTCAGACAAAAGGAGTGAGAATCTGCGGCGGGCGGGATATCAATGACCTGTCGCAGTCTTTAGAAGGGATATAGCACCCGGGAGAGGAGGGCGTCCGCCTGAACCCGACGGAGTGGCGGCTGTCCCTGTTGGTTATCAATGCTGCTTTCAACCCGGGAGGAACTCGTATTTCAGCTGTTGACCCGGATCATGGCCTTTACCACTCCGTCCCTGTAGCCGTCCACCAGGTCAAAAGCTTTTCCGGCTTCCTCAAGCGAAAAGGTGTGGGTGATCATGAAACTTACATCATGTCCAGCCTCGATAAAATCAATGGCCGGCCTGACGAATTCGTTCTGGCGCCGGACATTTTGAATGCATAGCTCTTTTTTGCGGATCCGGTCCATGGCAAATGAAATCCTGGGCACTTCCGGAATGCCGATTATCATGAGTTTCCCCCCCGGCTTGAGAATCTCAACAGCCTGGTCCAGGGCTTCCTGCCTGCCGCAGCACTCAAATACCATGTCCAGCCCGTCAGGCTCCAGCTCCAGGATGGACCCGGTGACATCCTCCGTGTCAGGGTTTCCGGTCCAGCAGGCGCCGTGTTCTCCTGCAAGCAGGTGCCTGCTGTCGATCCGGTCCGTGGCATAGACAGCTCCGGCCCCCTCCCTGGCCGACAGTGACGCCAGTACGCTCAGCCCTATAGGGCCGCAGCCCAGGATCGCCGCGGTCTGCCCGGGCCTGATTCCGGAAAGGTGTTCAACCGCGTACATGCCCACCGAAAGAGGCTCCACCAGGGCCCCTTCGGCCAGGCTCATCCCGGGTGCAATCGGGAAGCAGCACCTCGCGGGCATGACAATCCGTTCACAAAGGCATCCCGCCAACTCTTCCGGGCAACCAAGAAAGAGGATATTACGGCAGGTGTTTTCCCTGCCTGCCAGGCACTGGTCACATTTACCGCAGGAAACCGCGGGATCAACCGCCACCCGGTCCCCGGGTTTCAGGTTTTTTACTTCTGGTCCTGTTTCCAGGACAATTCCAGAGAATTCGTGCCCGATGCGGTAGGGATAGGTGACATGCTGGGTCCCGATTCTTCCTTCAGCGTAGTAGTGGACATCAGAGCCGCAGACACCGACCGTTTCGACCTTCAGCAGGACTTCAGAGGGAGCGGGAGGTGGCGGCTCAGAAACTTCAATGATTTCGACTCTCCTGATCCCGGTTAGTACGGCTGCTTTCATGTGGAATTACCTCCAGACATTTTATGGCATTGCCTGGACAAATGAAATGGCTTAGGATTATTAATATTTAAACGGCTGAACACCAGCCCGCGGAACGGCTTTCGTCCCTGGCGGGACAGCATTTAATTTCCGCGGTTTTTCCTGGTGGAGCTGATAAAAAAGAGATGATCGTTCGTGGAAACCGGACAGGAGTGAAAACGATGAAAACGAAATGGAAGATTTCAGGCCTGGCTGCATTGCTGCTCTCCCTGCTGATGGGGCTCAACAGCCCCCTGCCTGCCCAGGATTCAGATGAGTTGAAATGGTACAAGGGAAACACCCATACCCATACCCTGAACAGTGACGGTGACAGCTTTCCCGAGGAGGTGGCCCGCTGGTACCGGGAACACGGCTATAACTTCCTGGTCATTACCGATCATAACTTCCTGACCGGGGTGGATATCCTGAACGAGCTCTACGGGGTGGAAGGCCGATACCTGGTGATCAAGGGAGATGAAGTCAGCGACCGCTGCGACGGCAAGCCGATTCATTTGAATGCCTTGAACCCTGAGTACAATGTCCTTCCCCAGGGCGGTGATACGGTTGCCGCCAACCTGCAGAACAACATCGACGCGATCAGGGAGGCCGGGGCCGTGGTCCATATCAACCACCCAAATTTTGGCTGGGCCCTGACCTCTGATGACCTGAAACAGACGGAAGGGTGCCTGCTGTTCGAACTCCACAACGCCCACCCGGCGGTCAATAACCTGGGAGGGGGTGGCTATCCCGGTGTTGAGGAGATGTGGGATGAGATTCTCACCAGCGGTAAGCTGATGTATGGAATCGGGAGTGATGATTCCCACACCTTCAGGCAGCCTGAAAACCGCAGTGCCGCCAGGCCCGGCCAGGCCTGGGTGATGGTCAGGGCCGCGGAACTGTCAGTCGGAGCAATCCTTGAATCCCTTGAACGAGGGGATTTCTATGCTTCGACCGGGGTTGAGCTTGTTGATTACCAGGCCGATGAAAGGGAAATAAAAATTGAAATTAAGGAAGCCCGCAACGCCAAATACCGAGTTCTGTTCATCGGGGGCGAGGGGAGGATACTCCAGGAGTCTGTATCAAGCCCGGCAGTATACAGTGTTAAAGGCAATGAGCAATATGTGCGCGCCAGGATCGTTGATTCCAACGGAAACATGGCCTGGACCCAGCCGGTGATGCTGAAGTAGCCGGCAGTATTCAGAGCGCCTCTGGGACTGTACGGCTGCGCGTTAAGTAAGGAATTCTTGATCACATGGGTTTAAGTCGGAACTGGAGACAGTTATGAAAAGACGTGAATTTCTGCAAAGAGCAGCGGCCGCTGCTTCAGCTCTGGGCCTGGCTGCCTGTTCCCGGGAAGCCGGCAGATCATGGAAAAGTCCGAATATCCTTTTCTGTATCGCCGATGACGCTACCTGGCAGCACATGGGAGCCTATGGGTGCAGCTGGGTGAATACCCCGGCCTTTGACCGGGTGGCGGCAAACGGGATCCTCTTCAGTAACGCCTATACTCCCAATGCCAAGTGCGCCCCTTCCCGGGCCTGCATCCTTACCGGCCGGAATTCCTGGCAGCTCGAGGAGGCCGTGAATCACTGGTGCTTCTTCCCGGAAAAGTTCAGGACCTACCCGGAAGCCCTGGCTGAGAACGGCTATTTCGTCGGCTACACGGCCAAGGGATGGGCACCGGGAGTCCCGGGTGAGATCAATGGAAAACCCAGGGAACTGACCGGGAAAGCTTTCGATTCCAGGACAGCAGAGCCTCCCGCCTCCGGAATCAGCAACACTGATTATGCAGGGAATTTCGAAGATTTCCTGGCAGAGCGGCCCCAGGACCGGCCTTTTTGCTTCTGGTACGGGTGCCGGGAGCCGCACCGGGTATATGAGTTTCGTTCCGGTATTGAAAAAGGCGGAAAGAAGCTCTCCGATGTAGATAAGGTCTATCCCTTCTGGCCCGACAATGAGACGGTGCGCACCGACCTGCTCGATTATGCCTACGAGGTAGAGCATTTCGACCGGCATCTCCAGCGGATGCTTGACCTGCTCGAGGAGGCCGGGGAACTGGACAACACCCTGGTAATCGTAACGGCCGACAACGGAATGCCCTTTCCCAGGATCAAGGGACAGGAGTATGAATACTCCAACCACCTGCCCCTGGCAGTGATGTGGGGGGATGGAATCCGTAATCCCGGCCGGACCGTAGATGATTACATCTCTTTTATCGATTTTGCGCCCACTATCCTTGAGCTGGCCGGAATCTCCTCCGAAGAGGCCGGCATGGAACCGGTCCAGGGCCGCAGCCTGGTGCCTTTGTTCCAGTCAGGCGGGGAGGGAACCGTGGACCCGGAACGGGATTTCGTCCTGATCGGAAAAGAACGGCATGACATCGGGCGCCCCGATGACCAGGGCTACCCGATCCGGGGCATTGTTGCCGGGGAGTTCCTGTATGTCAGGAACTTTGAGCCGGAGCGCTGGCCGGCCGGCAACCCGGAAACCGGGTACCTGAACTGCGACGGTTCCCCCACCAAGACGGTCTGCCTGGACGCCCGCGAGAACCCCGAGACCATGGAATACTGGGAGATGTCCTTCGGCAAGCGTCCGCCCGAGGAGCTTTACCGGATCAGCGATGACCGGGACTGCCTGAATAACCTGGCTGAAAATCCCGAATTTGCCGAGAAGAAGAATTCCCTGCGCGAACGGATGGAAACCGAGCTCAAGGCCCAGGGTGACCTGCGGATGCTGGGGCGGGGAGAGGAATATGAAAAGTACCCCTATGCTGATCCTTCGGGGAAGGATTTCTACGAGCGCTACACGAGCGGGGAGGAAATGAATACAGGCTGGGTCAACAAGTCGGACTTCCGGGGGAAGGTGGAGTAGAGTCCGTTCAAGGTTCAAGGTTGTGGCAGGAAGCATCCCTGCTTTCCTGCGAGCGAAAGCGAGCCGTGGAGGTGCCTGGAGCGGCTCGCTCCAGCAATTCCGAAGTTAGAAAAGAAAAAACGCAGGGGCGCCATGACGCAATGCCGCTGTGAAATCCGCGGGTGACCCTGGCGCCTTTGCGTCATGGCGTTAATTTTCCTGCTCGCGTCGGTTGCGCCTGACGGTGCATGAAAGACCAAAGCCTGGAAGGCTATGGCACACTGATTGATTTCCTCCGGTTGTTTTCATCCACGAATACCAGTCGGGGCTGATGCCTGGCCGCTTCCTCCTCCGGCAACTCCACCCAACTGGCGATGATTACCAGGTTGCCCGTGGACGCAAGGTGGGCTGCAGCCCCGATGATGCAGATGGTGCCGCTTCCAGGCTCGCCGGCCATGGCATAGGTCTCGAAACGGTTTCCGTTGGAGACATTCCAGACATCGACCGCCTCGAAAGGCAGGATGTCCGCGGCCTCCATCAGCTCCCGGTCAATGGTGATGCTGCCTTCGTAGGCCAGGTCGGCATCAGTCACCGTGGCCCTGTGGATTTTGGATTTGAGCATCTTGCGAATCATGGTATTGAGATTTCCCTGTCCAGTTGGTGGTTGTCAATCAGCCTTACTTTGCCGATGTAGACCGCAAGGAGAAGTACTGATTCCCCGGTCACTGTCCCCATGTTCTCCAGGGTTTCGTAATGGCAGATCCGGGCATAATCAACCCTGGCGGAAGGTTCCATTTCGATTCGGGTCCTGACCCTGTCCAGGATTTTCTCCGCCCTCTGTTCCCCTTCCTTGTACATGGCCCTGGCCAGCTGGATACTTTCCACCAGGCATCGGGCCTGGCGCCTATCATCAGGGTCCAGGTAGACATTGCGGGAACTCATGGCCAGTCCGTCAGGCTCGCGGATAATCGGGAGCCCGACTATTTCGATTCCCATATCCAGGTCTCGAACCATCCGCCGGATGACAGCCAGCTGCTGGTAGTCCTTTCTCCCGAAAAAAGCCCTGTCGGGGCGTACAAGGTTGAAGAGCTTGCAGACCACGGTTGTGACCCCGCGGAAATGCCCGGGGCGGCTGCGGCCGCAGAGCGTTTCAGTGAGTCCCTCGACCTCCACCTTGGTGCTGAATCCTTCATGGTACAAATCCCTCTCCGTTGGGATGAAGACGATGTCCACACCGCAGGAACGGGCCATCTCCAGATCCCTTTCCGTGTCACGGGGATAGGCGGAGAAGTCTTCTCCCGCCCCGAACTGCAGGGGATTTACGAAGATCGAAAGCACCAGGATGTCTCCGGCCTTTCGCCCTGCCCTCAGCAGCGAGAGATGCCCCTCATGCAGGTAACCCATGGTCGGGACGAATGCTATCGATTTACCTTCAGCGGAAAGCCGCCTGGCCGCCTCCTGCATTTCTTCTGGTAAATGGATTATCTGCATGGCTTTTCCCTCATTGATTCCCTTGGACCTAATTAAAGCTGTGTTCGTCGCCTGGAAAAATTCCAGTCTTGACCTCTGATATATAATCCTTAAAGGCCCGGGTCATAACTCCTGATAAATCGGCGTATCTTTTCACAAATTTGGGAGAAAAGTCTTCGGACAATCCAAGCATGTCGTGGGCCACCAGGACCTGGCCGCTGCAGCGGTTGCCGGCCCCGATGCCGATGGTCGGAATGGCCAGGGATTCAGTGATTTCTGCGGCCAGGGATGCCGGGATCCCCTCCAGCACCAGGGAAAAGGCTCCGGCCTCTTCCACTGCCTTTGCAGCTTCCCTGAGTTTACGGGACTCCTTTTCGCTGCGTCCCTGGACACGGTATCCGCCCATCCGGTGCACGGACTGCGGAGTCAGGCCTATGTGTCCCATTACCGGTATGTCCATGTCGACAATGGCCCTGATTGTCTCCTGAAGGCTGCTTCCTCCTTCCATCTTGACCGCGTGCGCCCCGCCTTCCTTGATCAGCCTTCCGGCATTGCGGCGGGCATCGGAAATATCGGCCTGGTAGGAGAGGAAGGGCATGTCGGCGACGACCAGGGCCCGCCGGGCGCCCCGGACCACCGATTGGGTATGGTAGATCATTTCCTCCATGGTGACCGGCAGGGTGTTCTCGTATCCGGCCACCACGTTCCCGGCCGAATCACCCACAAGGATGATGTCGATTCCGGCCTGGTCCATGATGCGGGCGAAAGGATAGTCATAAGCGGTCAGGACCGCGATTTTTTCCTTTTTTTCAAATAGTTCCCGGATGTCCAGGATGGTCTTGGACTTATTCATTGCTGCTCTCCTGGGATTGGGCCGGCCGGCTGAAACTGACCGGCTGGACAAATCAGAATATAGCATATCCGGTGGGAACGGAGTGATTGCCGGCCGGAGAAAGATCGCAGGGGGGGATTCATGAATCGCCCCGATTGTCACCTGGAACTGTTGGTGCCGGGAGCGTTTTTTTGCATTTATAACCTTTTTAAAATGCTGCAGGAGCAGGGAAAAGGAAATTTTTGACTTGCTATGCCCCCGCTTTTTTGTCAAAGTTGAATTGTCCACAGCGGTGATTTTCTCCTGCAGCATTGAGATCGACAGGGTCCTGGTTTATCGGGGTGTAACCAGGGGCAGATGAGTAGTTTAGGTGGTCGTGCCCTGCGGTTCAGATTATTGGAAGCAACTCAACGTATTCTGGGCCAAAGAGAGAGACGGGAGTATAGAAAATGAATAACGAAGTTCTTTTTCTGAAGGAAAAATCCTCAAAATTGCTTTTTATCTGCTTTGTCTTTCTGTTTGCCGCCGGGAATGCCGTGCTTGCCGGGGATCATGGTTCGCATATCACGTTCCCTGAGGCCGGGGACCAGCTGGGTGGGATCCCGCAAAGGTTCAGCGAGTACCAGGTGGTCCTGGAACCGGACAAAAACGAGCCGGAGTGGTGGGCCGGGGCGCCGTCAGTGGTTCGCGATGAAGTGAGCAGCTACAAGCCGCAATCTCTTCTCCC
>CAZOGT010000125.1:0-6040 GCA_964579015.1 uncultured Acidobacteriota bacterium
GCACGATTTGGCCCTGGCGGGAATTCAGGCCGCTCCCCTCCTCCACGCATTTGGCGGGGAGGAAATCCGAAGCACGAAGCCCGAAATTCGAAATACGTTCGACACGCGCCATTCGCAAATCGGGCTTTGGCGGTGGCATGATTTGGGCCTGGCGGGAATTCGGGCCGCTCCCGATCGGCAGAATTGTCGATTGTTTTTGTAATCCTAAACGGGAGCTTATGCCGCGAAGCTACTTTCCCATAAGTTCCAGCACGGCGGAAGTCATAAGCAGGATACCTGTACGCAGGGTCGGCTCCGGATCAGGAGCCAGCATCGGGGAATGCAGGGGAGGGGGAGTCTTTCCGGATCGCGCATATGCCTCTGCCTTTTCCGGATTGAGAGAGCCCAGCCAGAAAAGAAACGATGGGACCTGATTATCTTCCAGCCTGTACCTCGAAAAGTCCTCTCCAGGCATGACCGGGTCCAGAACAACCACCCTGTCAGGACCGATTTCACGACGGAACACCTCGCCTATACGTGCGGAGAGCTCGGGATCGTTGTAGACCGCGGGTGTATAAACCTCGTTTTCAGGCATTGAGACGACCGGGAGGAGATCCTCAGGGAGTCCATGGGAAAGAGCGGTGTTCCGGCAGATAGTACCGATCGCGTCCAGCACCTGTTTCCGCACCTCCGGCTTGTAGGTCCTGACCGTCAGCTCAAGCTTGACCCGGTCCGGGATGATATTGGCCTTGGTCCCTCCATGAATCGACCCGACTGTCACCACCACCGGGTCGAGGGGCGACACGATGCGGCTCGAGATGGTCTGCAGCGCCAGGATTATCCTGGATGCCAGTACTATGGGATCCCTGGTCTTGTGGGGAAGAGCCCCATGGCCGCCGATGCCCCTGACCAGGATATCAACGGAATCCACATTAGCCATGGCATATTCAGGGGTGTATCCCACGCTTCCCGCAGGCAACGAATCATGCAGGTGCAGGGCCAACGCGTAATCAGGCCTGGGAAATTTTTCGTAAAGACCTCCCCTCAACATGGCCATCGCCCCGCTGCCCATCTCCTCGGCAGGCTGGCCGATCATCACCAGGGTCCCGCTCCATAGCTCCCGGTTTTCAGCAAGGACCCTCGCGGCAGCCGCCAAATTGGTCATGTGGATATCGTGCCCGCAGGCATGCATCACCCCTGTCTCCGTACCTCCTTCATCAGCCACCCTTGATTTACTGGCGTAGGCAAGTCCGGTCTCTTCCGTGACAGGGAGCGCATCCATGTCTGTCCTGACCAGCACTACCGGCCCCTCACCGTTTTCCAGGACCGCTACAACACCATAGGAAGTCAGTCCTTCAATCCCATAATCACCGAACATCTCAGTCACCTCAAACCCGGCCGCTCTCATCTGTCCGGCCAGAAAAGACGATGACTCTTTTTCCTGGTAAGACAGTTCCGGATTAGAATGAAGGTGCATGTACATCTCAAGCCATTCATCCATGTGCCTGCCAATCGAATCGTTTATTTCCACATTACCCTCCGCTGCCAACGGAAACAGGGAAAAACCCATTAACGAAATAATAAAAAAAAATCGGAAATTCATATAGCCTCCAGCCCGGGTGAAATCCGGATCCAGGAATCCGGCCTCCTGACCCATTCTTCTGACCAGGCCGGCCGGGGACAAAACAATGATCTGTCATTTTACCTGGTAATGTTACCCGCACCAAGCCGAAAACCAATGAATCAAAGACTTCATGATCAGGCTCCCAGATTTTCAGACTTGATGTGATATTATTAATTATAATTTCCATCCACTACATTAACGCTCAACAGGCGACCTCGTTTGATGTAAAATTATTGTGAAATTCTAGGAACATATTTTCGTATCTAAAGAATAAAGACTCTGAATTCAAACCGCGCCATAAGACATAATTCAAGATTACCAATGAATAAATATAGAAACATAATACAGGTTTTGCTTATCTTGTCATGCATAGCCCTAACGCCCACCCTTTCGCTGGCGGACAGCGTAAACACCCCTTTCCATGAATGGTCGCAGGAGTTCTCCTTAAACATACTTAATGAATCTCCGTGGGCACAGCATCAAACCTATATTCGTCAGCTTCGCGGTGTTGGAAGCGGCATCCAGGGGGAGAAGGAGGTTTACAATACCTACTTCGTCCGCTTTTTATCGGCAAAGCCGGTTCGCAAAGCTTTTTCACGCCTGAAGGAGCTTCACGTCAACTATGACAACCTGAGTGAAAACCAGAAAAAGGATTTTGAAACTGAAAACCAAAGGGCAGTTGAACTGGACCTCGATGACTGGATCATAGTGTCAGTAGCATTCAGGTCCAATGTGCCGCGGGAAGAGTCAAGCGTGGACCAGTTCCTAATGAGCCAGACCACTGAGACCATAAAAAACCGGGCATATCTCTCCACGAAGAGATTTCCCAGACTGGAAATCACTGAATACATACCGCCAAATGAAAAAATTGTCGGCGCCAAATTCATCTTTCCCAGGAGCAAGGATGGTATTGAGGTTGTGACCGCCGAGGATGAAAGAATCATATTTGAATTCGATGCTCCCGGAAATACTTCCCTCCGCTCAACCTTCAAAGTGGAGGATATGCTCCAGGGGGGAGACCTGGTGCTATGATCATTCCGCGGAAACTGATACTTCCGGGCCTTTTTTTATTGTTCACTTTCAGTCAGTTGCTCCATGCAGGCACGGTAAAAGGGGTAGTACGCAATGCCGCGGGTATTCTTCTGGCCAACCAGAAAATCAGTTTCTCCGGCGAAGACACCCTGGGAGACAGGATTGTTCTCTCTGACCTGGAGGGCAGATTTGAAATCGAACTGAGTCCAGGCACCTATCGGGTCTACCACCTCCATGGCGAAGAAAGGATCTTCCTCGAAGAAATCAGAGTGAACGGAGAGGGCGAACAGAAAATCGAGCCGATTGTCGAAGAATACTCAGATGATACACTGAAGGCAATCCGGGAATTCAGGGTCGGGTACACCACCATCAGCAGTGAGGATTATCAGAACCTGGCTGAAAAGATCAATCCATTTCCCGACAAGGGTAAAGGATGGCTATACGGTTCCATTTACGAATTTCACCGAAACGATAATTTCGACGCTAAAAATTTCTTCGATCCTGCCGACGAGCCTAAGCCCGAGTACAAAAGGAACCAGTTCGGGTTCACGCTGGGGGCTATCCTGAGCCCCAACTTCACCCTGCAGGGAAGTTATGACGGCCTTCGGATAATCCAGGGATCCACTATAGTATCCCATGTTCCGACCAGTCTTATGAGGACCGGAGATTTCAGCGAACTGGACCGGGAACTGGTTGACCCCTTTTCCGGAGACCCTTTTCCAGGCAACAAACTTCCCTCAGACCGTATCCATCCGGTAGCCCTTAAAGTACTGGAAGTGATCCCTGCTCCAAATATCAAGGAATTTGACCGTAATTTTGTGAACAGCGACGCGTTTGTCAATTACCAGGACAACTTTTTAGCCCGGGCAGACTATACGGCTGAGGACAACTCCAAAGTGATTGTTAACTACGGGTTCACGGACAGGGAACGGAACAACGTCAGGGAACTCCCGGCCTTCACGTCAGAGCGGACGGAGCGTTTCCAGGACTTCTCAATTTCACTGAACAAAACCCTTTCCGAGAGCCTGGTTGCCTACACCAGGCTCTCTTTTGACAGGAGCCTTTCCTACAGCCTTTCGCCTAATTCCGGAAACGCGGGGCTGCTCTCATCCCTGGGGATCAACGGCCTGGTGCTGGATGATCCCCTTGAGGAAGGGTACCCCGATTTCGACCTTTCAGGTTACGCGGACATCGGGGACGGAAACAACCCCACAACCTCGGTCAGAAACAGGCTCGAACTTGATTTGTCGTTTTCCTACGTGATCAACAATCATTCAATCAGGTTCGGTACCGAAACAGGCGGCAACCAGCTCAATAATTACAGGTCTGGAAACATGCACCGGGGGAGCTTTGATTTCTCCGGGGAGTTTACCGGAGACGCGTTTGCTGATTTTCTGCTCGGAATCCCGAATACTTCTTCCAAGGGCGTCGGTACTGACCGGGCAGACCTCAGAAGGAAATACGTGGAATTTTTCCTCAGTGACGACTGGAAGATCCATCCTAAATTCAACCTTTCGATGGGAATAACCTATAATTTCCAACAGCCTTATCACTCCATCACCGACAATGTCTCCACCTTTTATCCCCTGCTTTTTGAACCTCCCATGGACGGAAAAATTATAAGTTACGGCACGGTCGAAACCAGGAAACTGGGGCTGGCCGGCGTCCAGGACGGTTCACTCATATTTCCGGACAAAAACAACTGGGCCCCCAGGCTGGCCTTCGCTTACAGCCCCCTGGGCAGCAACCAGATGGTAGTCAGGAGCACCTATTCCCTCTTTTATGATCCACCGAACGAAAGAGATTATTCGAGAAGACTTACCAGGAACTACCCCTATTTTTACATTACAACTGCTGAAAGCCTGCAGGATATTCCGACCATTGACCTTTCGAATCCTTTCACCGGAGCCACTCCCCCGGCCATTACCATCCAGGGAATTGATCCGCACCTGTCTCATCCCTATTTTCATTTCTGGAGGGTGTCGGTCGAAAACGAGATAGCACCGGAGTGGAATGTGGAAGCATCATACACAGGCCGCAGGGGGGTCCATACCAACCGGAGCATTCCGGCTAACGTTCCCGAACCCGGAGAAGGCGATATCCAGGAAAGAAGGCCTAATCCTAGATTTGGGAAATTCACGATCTTTGATGACGGCGGCAGTTATTCGGCAAACGAATTCAGGCTCTCGCTGAACAGGAGGTTCTCCAGGGGGGTTTCCCTGAATTCAGGAATGATCTGGAACAAGACACTTGCTACCTACCACTGGGGAGAACCAAACAATCCCAGAGACCTTGCTTCTGAAAAAGGCCCGGTTTCATGGTCTCCCCAAAGGCACTTCTACCTGAGGTACATTATCGATATCCCCACCCATTTTCTTTTCCCATGGAGAACCAATACCAGCCTGTATAAATGGTTCCTGGACGGATGGCGTCTTTCCGGAATAACCGATATCAGGGGGGGCAGGCCTTTTACGGTTACTGTGTCCGGAGACCCCAACAACGATGGGGTCAATGGTGACCGGCCTGATCGAATCGGTTCAGGTGAAGTTGCAGACCCCAACATTGACAAGTGGTTCAATACCGAAGATTTCGTCGCAGCCCAGCCTTATTCCTTCGGAAATTCCGGGCGCGGAATCCTGAAGGGTCCCGGGTACCAGAACTGGGATATCAGCGTCATCAAGCAGACCAGGGTAAAGGAGGGAGATATCGTCGAACTGAGGATCGCGCTCTTCAATGCCTTCAATAATGTCAACCTCAACAACCCCAATACCACCTTGGGAAACGACTCTTTCGGAAAAATATTCGGTGCGGACAGGTCCCGGGAAATTGAAATAGCTCTTAAATACTCGTTCTGAGTACTCGGTCCCTGGCAGCTGCAACCATTTAATACAGAAACATCGGCTTGCCCATGACGCTGGTGACCTTCGGGGTGTATTGTTCCAGGTCGTAGAAGGTTTCCACATCGACCCTTTTCACTCCCTGTGAGACGATGTCCAGATCCTCATGGGTGTAGCGCCCGTCCCTTGACGCTACCAGCCTCCCGGTCTCCCCTTTCTGGATCAGTTCAATTGCCAGGCTTCCGAAATTTGCCGAAACCATCCGGTCGAGCAGGTCGGGAGCGCCGCTCCGCATCAGGTATCCCAGCCTCTGGTAAATGACCTTGCGTCCTGTCCGCCGGCGTATCTCATCAGCGGTAACATCACCAATCCCGCCAAGTTTGCGCCTTCCAAATTCATCTGCTGGCCCGCTCTGCATGACCTCATCACCGATCATCCTTGCCCCCTCGGACATGGCAACCAGGGCGTAATTGCTGGGACTTTTATCCTGGTCTTCCATAAGGAACCTGGAGAGGAGTTCCGGGTCAAAGGGGACTTCACTGATTATCGCCCGGTCAACCCCGGCGAG
>CAZOGT010000125.1:6050-8477 GCA_964579015.1 uncultured Acidobacteriota bacterium
ATCAGTGATGTTTCCCCGGAATTCCTTCCGAAAAGCTCTACAATACCAATCTGTTCATGAGATCCCACAGTGGTCCTGAGCTGGGTGATGTAATCAACGCTCCGGCTTACCGCAGTCGAAAAACCAATACAGTAATCCGTGCCGTGGACATCATTGTCCATGGTCTTGGGAACAGCCACGACCTTAACCCCTTCGGAGTGCATGCGGTGGGCATAGCGCAGCGTATCGTCACCCCCGATAATGATCAGGCTGTCAATCTTCAGGGTTTCAAGTACCTTCAGGATATGGCTGCTGCAGTCATACCATGCCCGGTCCTCCTGAAAGTCCGGTTTTGTTCTGAGAAACATCGGCAAATGCTCTTTTTTGACCCGGGAAGGATTGGTCCTTGAGGTGTGCAGAAAGGTGCCTCCGCTCCTGGCAACCGTCCTGACCAAATCAGGATTCAGGGGCATTATGTTATTACTGATTGAGGCCTCATCGTCAAGATCGCAATTAAGAAGCCCGGCCCACCCCCTTCTGATTCCAATAATCTCATCTCCGTCTTCTGCAGAGCGCACAACAACAGCCCTTATGCATGGATTCAATCCGGGTACGTCTCCCCCTCCTGTCAGAATTCCAATTCTTTTCGACATGTCAATCCCTCTAATCCGCGTGGTTACGCTTCCTCTGGATGTTCCTTTAAAGTATACACAGCAAATCTTCCGGTCCGAATTACGTTTCTTCCGGTTCTCTTGCAGAGCCCTAGTATATATCCTTATTAAAACCAAGACAAAAATCTTATCAGGGAGTAGTATATTAACCAGGAAAATCGTTCACCAATAATCCAAAAAGCGGAGGTCATTAAATGGCAAATATCAGCAGAAGAGAATTTGTGGTGAAGTCGGCCGCAATATCAGCGGCAGCTTCAGCCGCGGCCCCGACTATCCTGGCATCAGAGAACTGGAAAGGTGCGAATGACAGGGTGAGGGTGGCCGTGGCAGGGATTCGAAGCCGGGGAAGGGATCACATTTCCGGATTCCAGAACCTGAAGAATGTAGAGGTGGTGGCACTTTGCGATGTCGACCAGAGTGTACTGGATTCCAATTTAAAGGATTTTCAGGATGCGGGATGGAGAAAGCCCGAAACCTATGTAGACATCCGCAAGGCGCTGGAAAGCAGTGAGATCGATGCCGTATCATTTGCCACTCCGAATCACTGGCATTCCCTGGGAACAATCTGGTCCTGCCAGGCCGGCAAGGACGTCTATATTGAAAAACCTGTTTCCCACAACATCTGGGAAGGCCGGAAAATGGTGGAAGCCGCGAAGAAATACGACAGGATCGTCCAGAGCGGCCTGCAGATCAGGAGCAACCCCGGCATAAAAGCCGCCATTGAATACCTGCGGGGAGGCCAGCTGGGAGAAGTCTACATGGCCAAGGGACTCTGCTACAAGTGGCGGGACACCATCGGCAAAACCCCGGATGCCCCGGTCCCCGCCGGTGTGGATTACGACCTATGGCTTGGGCCTGCTCCGCAGCGGCCCTTTTCTGAAAACCGCTTCCACTACAACTGGCACTGGCACTGGGATTACGGAAACGGAGACATAGGCAACCAGGGTGTACACCAGTTCGACATCGCCAGGTGGGGCCTGGGCATGGATGATCATCCTGTCAAGGTATCTTCCACCGGGGCCCACGTGATGTTTGACGACGACCAGGAAACCCCGAATGTCCAGCATTCCATCTTTTCCTATGATCCCGCGAAAACCGGCGGGAAAAACAAAATCCTGCAGTTCGAAGTGCGGCACTGGATAACCAACCATGAAGGAGGCATCGGGGAAGGACCGGATAACACGATTGGCGTTATCTTCTACGGATCTGAAGGATACTTGGTTGTGGACGGATACGCCAGTTGGCACGCAGTGCTGGGCAGGGAGAGAAAACCTGGAGCCTCAGCCAATGTTGACGGTAACCACTACAGGAATTTTATAGATGCTGTAAGGTCCAGAAACGCCGGGATACTTAACTGCAACATTGAAGAAGGGCACAAGAGTACGGTGCTCTGCCATATGGCCAACCTTTCATACCAACTCGGCCGGTCACTGGAATTCAATCCCGAAACAGAGTCGTTCGTCGGTGACGAGGAGGCTGATAAAATGCTTTCGCGTGACTACAGGGCACCTTACACGGTACCTGAAACCGTGTAAGCTGAATATTGATTATCGGATTCAGGACTCCAAGCCCGCATTTGTCACCGGTTTTTGTGGCGCAGTAGCAAGCTGGTGAAAAATGCGGGCTGCATTCAAGGCTCGCTTTCGCTAGCAGTGTTACCCATGTCCTGAACCCAAAGTGTTACCTATGTCCTGACCGCGCGGGCTTATGCCAAAATCGTCAATCGTCAATGGAAAGCATCTTCTTCCTATGTCTTGATTGCACTTTTCACTATGCC
>CAZOGT010000126.1:0-8415 GCA_964579015.1 uncultured Acidobacteriota bacterium
CACCTGATCAGGTTCTTTATCCTGCGCTCCAGGTCCCGGTCCCCTGGATAATCGGGTTCCTCTTCCAGAGAAATCGTATTCCGGTAAGGGGTGTTAACAGATCCCGCAACAGGCCTTACACCGCGGCCTCCGGCATGAAGGTAAAGCTTTTCCAGCAGTTCTTCAACTCCTTCGCCTCCCTGTTCAGAAAGAACATAGTCCAGCGAATCAAGCCATTCCTGCAATTCAACCGCATCCAGAGAGTCCTTATCCTCTTCTCTACCCATTATCTATCCTTCTTGTATTAATCCATGTATTTTCTTTATATTCTCTTTAATTTCAGCTGAAAACTCAACCCTCCGGCCCGAAACTTCTTTTATAACGGTTGCTTCGAGCGCCGGTAAGCCGGAAGATTCAGGGCGCAAACGCGCAATTGCCGCTGCCCCCCATCGAATTTTCCAGAATTTACCAGAAAATGAGGAGTCCGGCGATCAGCGCCAGAAACGAGACCAGGGTCAGGCGCCAGCCGATCCGTAAAAAATCACTGAATTGATAATTGGCCGGAGCCATGACCATGACATTAACCGGATGGGCAATCGGCAGCAGGAAGGAAGTGGAGCAGCCTATTGCCGCGGCAACCGCAATCGGATGAGGATCAATCTGAAGGCTGACCGCGGCACTTATGGCGATGGGCCCCGTGACCAGGATCGTAACCTGCCCTCCCATGACCTGGGTCAGCAGCAGGGTCAGAAGATAGGCTCCCAGGGCAAGGCCCAGCATTCCGAAGGGAGCCAGAAGATCCACCATCAACACACCGACTATATCAGCCAGGCCGGTATTTACCATCGCCAGGCTGATAGTGTACATCCCGGAGATCAGCACGATCACCTGCCAGTTGATGGCACGATAAGCCTCATCCATCTCCAGTGCCCTGGAAAGAATCAGGATCAGCGCCCCGGCAAGCATTGCCAGGTAAATGGGCAGGCCCAATATCGAAGCGGCAATAGCCGCAGCAAGCACTCCAACCGTCAGAAAAGCATCAAATTTATCGACCGGCTGGTCACTGACATCTGACTCAATAACAATAAAATCAGGATTGCTCCTGAGCCGGACCATCTGTTTAAGAGATCCGATCATCAACAGGGAGTCTCCCAGCTTCAGGGGAAGATTACCCAGGTCGGTCCGGTAGCTTTGGCCGCGGCGGAACAGGGCCAGCGCAGTCACCTGGTACCTCACCCGGAAATCGAGGTCTCTCAGGGTACGGCCGATCGCCCGGGAATGGGGGGACGGCATGACCTCTATAAACGAAACCCCGCGCTTGCTCATATGACCTCCCGATTTCCTGCGGGTGATCTTGAGGCCTGCTTCAGCCAGGGCTTTTACCCGGTCTTCCCGCCCTACGATCAGCAGGATATCCCCGGAATGGATGAACTGGTCTGGAGAAGGGGCAAATATCTCCTGCTGCTTGTGCCATAATCCGGCAACCACCAGGCCGAAACGCTCCCCGATCCTGCTCTCGGATAAAGGCTTATTGGCAATGGATGACCCGGGTACAACCCTGGCTTCCCACAACCGCTCGCCCAGCTGGTAGTAGTCCTCCAGATCGCTGCCGGTCAAACGAGCCATCATCTGCTCAAGGGTTGATTCCCGGTCTGGAAGCCACCTGTGGCCAAAGACTGCTAAAAAGGCGATTCCGGCAATTGCAATCAAGCCGCCGGTAGGGGTAAATGAAAGGATGTGCAGAGGTTCCTGGGGCGGATTGTTGGTAGTAAGAAGGTTGCTTACGATCATGTTGGCAGTGGTGAAATAGGTAGCCGCTCCTCCAAGCAGGCTTCCGTAGGCAACAGGAATCAAAAGCTTGCTTGGCTTTATTCCGGTTCGGCGGGCTACTTCCATGGCACTCGGCAGCACCAGGGCCCCGGCGGCAAGGCTGTTGATGATCAGGGAGAAGAGAGCGGTGGTGCCGGCAAAAAGAGCAATCAGGTTGCGTTCGGATGAACCTCCGATCCTAAGCATATGGCGAGCCATCCACCGGGTTACTCCCGATTTGTCAAGACTCTGGGTGATAATGAACAGTCCGGCCAGGGTCAGGATTACAGGCTGGCTCAACCCTGAAATCGCCTTGACCGCTTCATGAGGGCTGTCAGCCTCCCCAAGGAGGCCCAGTCCGAAATACTGGGCGGTGCCAAGAGAGACCGCAATAAATATGGCGGCCACGTCTATCCGCAATCGCCCGATAACCACCAGGAAAATCGGAATCGTAACAACCGCAATCAGAAATAAATGCGTATAGGTCATTATGCTTTCTCTTTTCCCTCCGGTTCCTTCGGCTCAACAGGACGCCCTGAACCCCTCTTGATCGATGGTTACCGGTAATTATACCTTTCCGTAGAGACAAAGTTCCGGCCACTGAATTCCATCCCTCCGCCCCCGTGACCTTCCCCTGTCGCCATCCTTTTCGGACCCGGCTCCTTCAGGGCTGAATCCTGCCTCCATGGCTTTGAAGTCCGCTTCACTTTGGCCGGCAGACTGCCCGGGCAGCAGGCCGGTTAATCGCAACACCCCGTGCATCCCGCTCTTTTGTTGAAGTATAATCAATAACCGGTCCGGACCGAAGTTGATGAAACACCAGGAACGCCTGAGAAGATACTGATCGGGTTTAAGGCTTATGAAAAAGAATGCTGAGGCGGAAAATGTCTGCATAATCGGGGCAGGCCCGGCCGGACTGGCTGCGGCCCATGAACTGAGCCGCAACAATAAGCCGACAACCGTGATCGAAGCCCTTTCCGTTCCAGGCGGGATATCCAGGACTGAAGTGTTTAACGGCTACAGGGCTGACCTGGGCGGCCATCGTTTTTTTACCCGCAACCTGATGCTGCGGGAACTCTGGGATCAGACCCTCGGGAATGATTTTCTGCTGAGGCCCCGCCTCTCGAGGATTCTCTACCGAAACAAGTTTTACGACTATCCTCTCAGGATAAGGAATGTTCTTGGAAACATGGGCATTCTGGAAGCATCCCTTTGCCTGCTTTCGTACTTCAAGGCCCGTGTTTTCCCGGAAAAGGAAATCAATACCTTTCAGGACTGGGTGAGTGCCCGTTTCGGAGATCGACTCTTCAATACGTTTTTCAAAACCTACACGGAAAAAGTTTGGGGTATACCCTGCTCTGCCATTTCCGCTGACTGGGCTGCCCAGAGAATCCGCAACCTTTCCTTGAGGGAAGCCGTCAAGAACGCCATCCTGGCCCAGGCTGGAATGAGCGGAAACACTTCAGTCACTTCCCTGATAGAACAGTTTCATTATCCCAGGCTCGGGCCGGGCATGATGTGGGAAGCCCTGGCGGAAAACATTGAAAAGAGAAACTGCCGGGTCGAATATGAGTCAAGGGTGATTTCCATCAGGCTCCGGGATCAAAGGGTGTTTTCGGTCACCGTGCAAAAGGGGCAAAAGGCTGAAGAACGGCCTGTCAGCAGCTGTATTTCCTCAATGCCGCTTGCCGAGTTGATACGTTCGCTTGACCCGCCTCCCCCCTCCAGGGTGCTGGAAGCCGCTGAAAAACTGGCTTACCGAGACTATATCGCCGTAAACCTGATCATCAACAAGCCCGATTTATTCCCTGACAACTGGATCTATGTCCATGATCCGATTGTCGAACTGGGAAGAATTCAAAACTATAAAAACTGGAGCCCGGACATGGTCCCGGTTGCAGGCAAAAGCGTTTTAGGGCTGGAGTACTTTCATTTTGAAACGGACCCTGAATGGGACTGGCCCGACAGCAGGCTGATTGAAAGGGGAGTTTCAGAACTTCGCAAGCTGGAATTAATCGATTCAGCCGCAGTTGAAGGAGGATGGGTCACCAGGGTCCCCAAGGCCTATCCTGTCTACGACCAGGACTACAGGGCATCCCTGGAGATCATCCGTGATTATCTCGAGGACATTGAAAACCTGCAGACCATAGGCCGTAACGGAACTCACCGCTACAACAATATGGACCATTCCATGCTTTCGGGCATACTTGCCGCGTCAAATGTCATGGGCGCGAATATCGACCTGTGGGATGTCAATGCCGAAGAAGAGTATCATGAAGAAGCCGATGAGAGCCTGGAAGAAGCCGTGGAACTGGTCATTCACGACCTGGACCCCCTGGGCGCGGGCGCAGGCTCGGCAGTTTCGCTGGGCCTCTTTGCATTCTGCCTCACCCTGTTCGCACTTTATTTCGCTGATGAAGCGGCGATTGATATTCTCTCGCTGCTCGGCAACTATTTTTATGGATACTCGGTTTCCTGGAAAGGAGCTTTTGTCATCCTGCTGGAGGCCGGGTTCGCCGGGTTCCTGGCAGGAACAGCGGTTGCCTGGCTGAGAAACGCGATAATAAAGCTTCTCATTGACTGAGTTATTAAAACTGAAGATCATAAATCCGACTCTTACACGGAGCAAATATGACTGAACAAAATGCTTATCATTCAGCTGCCGCACGGCTGCACCGGATGACCCTGTGCGTGACTTTTGCCCTTATCGGGGGGGCCTCGGTGTTCCTGGTCACTGCCATCCTGCTGCTCAAAGGAGGAGAATCGGTAGGACCCCACCTGGCGCTCCTGGGCCAGTTTTTTCCAGGATTCTCGGTCAGCTGGACAGGGAGCCTGGTTGGATTCTTCTGGGGAGCCTTGCTGGGAGGAATCATGGGATTCATTTTCGGATCCGTCTACAACCGGGTGGTGGACCTGAGGCACGGGAAATGCTGACCACTCACGGCTGAACAGGGGGCCAGGATACAACAGCGTCACGGCAATGATCCTTCCTGAAGCGGCGCCAGGGGAATTCAACTGCCAATTCGCCCGGGAGAGTTGAACTCAGGGCATTTGTTGCGGATAATCCAGAATGTGAATAAAAATTCTGAAAAAAGAGGTATTTGTTTCGCCGACCGCCACATTGGGCCCCGGAATGAAGAGATCAGTGAGATGGTTTCCGCCCTGGGATTCAGTACCCTTGAGAGCCTGACGGAGTCCATCATCCCGGACTGCCTGAAGGAAGACGTTTCCCTGAACATTCCTTCGCCTCTATCTGAACACGAGGTCATTGGATCGGCTACAGCCATGGGGCGCCGCAACAAGGTGTTCCGTTCCCTGATCGGCATGGGCTACCACGACTGCCTGGTCCCCCCGGTAATCCAGAGAAACATCCTTGAAAATCCCGGATGGTACACCCAGTACACTCCCTACCAGGCAGAGATATCCCAGGGGCGGCTTGAAGCGCTGCTTAATTTTCAGACTATGGTCGCGGACCTGACCGGGCTCCCGATTTCCAATGCGTCGCTTCTGGACGAAGGCACGGCCGCTGCTGAAGCCATGAGCATCTGCAGATCAGCCTGCAGGAAAAAACATGCCGATACCTTCCTTGTTTCCGACCAGTGCCACCCGCAGACCATTGACGTGGTAAAGTTCCGGGCCCTGAACTCCGGCATAAAGGTGCTGGTAACCGATCCCGGGTCATTTATCTTTGATGAACAATGCTTTGGGATGCTCCTCCAGTACCCTTCCACGGACGGATCCATCAGCGACTACTCCGATCTTTGCGAAAGAGCCCACGAATCAGGGGCCCTGGCAGCGGCAGCCTCGGACCTCATGGCCCTGGCCCTGCTCAAGCCCCCGGGAGAGTGGGGTGCCGACATCGCGGTTGGGACCAGCCAGCGCTTTGGAACCCCCCTGGCCTTCGGGGGGCCCCATGCAGCTTTTATGGCTGTCCGGGAAGAGATGAAAAGAATGATACCCGGCAGAATTGTAGGGGTATCCCGGGACGCTTCCGGAAAACCCGCCTACCGGCTCGCCCTGCAGGCGCGTGAACAGCACATCCGGAGGGATAAGGCGACCAGCAACATCTGCACCGCCCAGGTCCTGCTGGCCATCATGGCATCAATGTACGGCGTGTATCATGGGCCCGAAGGCATCAGGGGCATCGCGGAACGAATCCATGCACTTGCCTGCGACCTGGCAAAGGGCCTCATTAAACAAGGCGTAACTGTTTGTAACAGAACATTTTTCGATACCCTGAGGATTGAGGCTGACGACCCGGAAGCAGTCCTGGACAAATCCTTGAAAGAAGGCATAAACCTGAGGGTTTTCCCTGATAACAGCCTCGGTATTTCCCTGGATGAAAAAAGCAGCCCGGAGGAGGTTGAAACGCTTATCCGAATCTTCTCAGTCCAGGGCCAAAGCCGTGGCGAAAAGAGCCCGGGAGGCTCGATTGAAGGCATTCCCGAAAAGCTCCGCAGGGTTTCCGGGTACCTTGCCCACCCGATCTTCAACAGCTTCAGGTCGGAAACCGAACTGCTCAGGTACATCTATCGCCTCCAGGACCGGGACCTTTCCCTGACCAGGTCGATGATCCCCCTCGGATCATGCACCATGAAGCTGAATGCCGCCGCGGAAATGATCCCGATAAGCCAACCGGAATGGGCCGGAATTCATCCTTTTGCCCCGCTTGACCAGGCGGAAGGGTACATGGAAATGATCAGTGAACTGGAATCCATGCTGGCCGAGATCACCGGCCTCCATGCCACATCCCTTCAGCCCAATTCGGGCGCACAGGGCGAATACTCGGGTCTCACCACCATTCGCAACTACCACCGGGCCATTGGTGAGGATCACCGGAACATCTGCCTGATCCCGACATCAGCTCACGGGACCAATCCCGCCAGCGCGGTCATGGCCGGGATGAAGGTTGTTCCGGTCAAATGCGACGACCATGGAAATATCGAGCTGGAAGACCTGCGGGCCAAGGCCGAAAAGAACAGGGACAGCCTGGCGGCCCTGATGATCACCTACCCTTCGACCCACGGGGTTTTTGAGGAGTCGGTATGTGAAATCATCGACATCATCCACGAAAACGGAGGCCAGGTATACCTGGACGGAGCCAACCTGAACGCCCTCGTAGGCATCTGCAGGCCCGGCAGCTTCGGGGTGGATGTGTGCCACCTGAATCTTCACAAGACTTTCGCCATGCCTCACGGCGGAGGAGGACCGGGAATCGGACCGATTGTCGCGGCCGGGCACCTCGCACCATATCTGCCGGGTCATTTCCGCCTCCCCGGCGACAGGGCTTCCAGCGGAGCCGTTAATTCCGCCCCCTGGGGTTCAGCCGGAATTCTCCCGATTGCCTGGTCGTATCTCAGGCTGATGGGCCCCTCCGGCCTTACCAGGGCATCAATGACGGCCATCCTGAACGCGAATTACATATCGTTCCGGCTGAAGGATCACTTTCCCACCCTCTACACAGGCAAGGGAGGAAGCGTAGCCCACGAATGCATCCTGGACTGCCGGAACCTCCGCAGGATTTCCGGGGTTACCGTTGCCGACATCGCCAAGCGCCTCATGGACTACGGCTTCCACGCTCCCACCGTGTCCTGGCCTGTGGTTGACACGCTCATGGTTGAACCGACTGAAAGCGAGTCGAGGCAGGAACTGGAGAGGTTCTGCGCGGCCATGATTTCCATCAGGGAAGAGATCGAGGAAATTGTTTCCGGCCAGGCCGACCCCGAGAATAATGTCCTTAAAAACGCCCCGCATACCGCGGAAATGGTGACCTCCGACCATTGGGAGTTCCCATACAGCAGGGAAAAAGCCGCCTATCCGCTCGAATGGCTGAGAGAGAACAAGTTCTGGCCCGCCTGCCGCAGGATTGATGACACCTGGGGAGACAGGAACCTCTTCTGCTCCTGCGTCATTCCGGAGGAATTCAACGCCGGATAAAGCGATCTGCCGGCCGGCGGGTAACCGCGGCCAGGCGGCTTCGGGCTTCCCTGAATCCGGCATGGAGATCGGCTGCTGAATGGATTGAATGGAAGAAACTGAACATTTAATTCCGGACAGCCGTTATTGAAGTGTAAGAATGCAAAAAACATCAGGACTGATCATAAAAGAGTCCGCACGGATCGCCCTGTCTTCAATTGCGGCACACAAGCTGAGGACCTTCCTGACTCTCCTGGGCATAATCATCGGAGTGGCCTCGGTAATGGTGGTCGGAGCCGGGATCGAAGGCCTGGAAACTTATGTAAAGAAAAGCGTTGCCGACATCCTCGGGAGCAATTCCTTCATCATTGCAAAGTTTGCCAACGTGGGGGAAATGACGGAGGAAGAATACGAAAAAATGCTCCGCTGGAACAGGGACATCAGGATGCAGGATGTCGCTTTTGTCACCGAGCATTGTCCCGACTGCGAAGTTGTAATAGGAGAATTGGGGACATCCAGGTCCGTTTTCTACGAATCCAATGAGGTCAAAAACACCAACATCACCGGTGCCACCTCGGGCCGAATCTTCCTCGGCAACCAGGAAATCCTGGAGGGACGCTACTTCAATGACCGGGAGGTCAGCAGTTCAAGATATGTCTGCGTCATCGGATGGGAGTTGTATGACAAGCTTTTCCAGGAGACCGATGCCCT
>CAZOGT010000127.1:0-8391 GCA_964579015.1 uncultured Acidobacteriota bacterium
TAACTGTCAGCTCATCTTCGCTGAAGAATTCAACCTCCTCATCATCACTGTGGCCCGGGAGATTGAGATGATGCTGAAAAAAACTGTACATGCTCTCCCGGTTTTTCTTCCTGGTCCCATGATTCCCATCAGCTTCAACCATGGTCAGGTTCTGGGGCCTGTTGCAGGCAGTGAACACCCTTTTCGCTTCCTCAAAACTTTCCCTTGCACCCTGGATACTGAAGAAATCCTGGGTCACCGAAATAACCATTGTCGGATCAGGGGCCCTCAGGCTTAAAAGATCGGCATGGTCAATCCCCCGCACGAGGCCCCGGTAAAGGTTCTGCTCTGCATCCTGGGGTCCGATAGACTCGAAAAGTCGATGGTAGCCGGTGATATAACATTCCGGAGCGGCGGCATGGATTCTCTTGTCGTAAGCGGAAAGCTGGGCGGTAAGGGTGCCCCCTCCGGATATTCCGGTCATCCCGATCCTTGATGGCTCGACTTCAGGCCTGGACAGCAGATAATCAAGGGCCCTGACCCCGTCCCAGATGAAATAATCGCTTACTGAATATCCCGCCAGCAGGCACTGCGCCCCGGCATAGGAATGCTCTGAGGTAGAACCCCCTATCAAAGACTCTCCTGACTCCGGATCGAGATACTGGACCCTCTCCCCCTGGCCCGCGGGATCAAAGGTAAATACGACAAATCCCTTTCTGACCAGATTGAGGATGTTCTGTTGATATAAATCCCTTCGAAACGCCGCCTGTGAATGACCGATGGCCACCAGTACCGCAGGGAAAGGACCCGGCCCGGCCGCAGGAATGAAAATGCACCCGGTAACATGGAATCCCGGAAAAGACTCAAAAACAACCTTCTCAACATGGTAATCCGCCCTGTCGATCCTTCCAGTTACTCTGGCATTCAGCGGAGCTCTCCTAAATCCCATGACACCTGAAAATGCGGCTTCCTTCAGGGATGCCAAATGATCATCCCATTTCCGGAGGGTATCCAGCTTCGAAATCCTGTTGCGGCGTTCCGCGAGGCTTTCCTCAGCCAGGCCGGCTATGTGGTGATACAGGGCATTATCAAGGTCGGTATACTTCATCCAGACCTTCCCTCCCTGGTAGGAATCAAACACCGAGAAAGGCATGTCCTGGGTACAGGTATCAGGGGTGAAACCGGCGGCCAGAACAAACCCTAACACCACCAAACCCAAAAATCGCGTGCAACTGCGCATTTTAAAATCCCTTTTTCAAAAACAACATTGCCTGCTCCATCCACACATCCTCCTGGCCCTGCAAAATATCATTATCCAGGTGCGCCCAGACTAACACGGCAGATTTCCAGCAGTAAAGGGAAAAATGGGGGCCGGAATACGCACTGCCGGGCGCAAGGCTCACCGTTGGAAATCACGAAAAAACCCCTGTTGCTGCCGCCTTCGGCGGCGTTTATTGCAGATGCAGATCAGGAGATCTGCGCGCCCGGCCTCCCCTTCCCGGGGTCGGGGTCGGGGTCGGAAAAAGTTCGAAGTTTAAACATCAGGTCTCACTTCCGATAGCGCACTCAGGTGCCTGCAGGTTTCCCCCCTGTATGATCCAGCCCGGCCGGTGGCCCGGCTAACCTGGATTTTTCGGCCTTCTACCCTGTCACCTTGCAAACCAGGGCCGTAATATCGTCATGGGGAGGCTGGTCCCCGGTGAATTCCAAGGTTTCCGCGTGTATCCTGGAGATAATTTCACGGGCGGAGGCATGGAGGTTGTGCTGCAGGATCTCTATTACCCGGTCTGATCCGAACTCATCTTCTTCAGCTGATTCGGCTTCCGTCACCCCGTCGGTGAGGAAAGCCAGCAGGTCACCCGGAGCCAGGAACAGCGTCCTGCTTTCCTGGTAAACAGCATCGGGGAAAAGCCCGAGGGGCACCCCGGTACTCTCAAAGATGAGCCCTACCCTTCCGGAAGGCTTTACCAGGTAACCGGGAATGTGGCCGGCGCTCGCGTAGACAAACCTCCCATTCCCGGGATCCAGCCGCGCAAGGAGCAGGGTCACGTACCGGCCTCCCTCAAGGTCTTTTGCCAGCGCCTGATTGACCCTGGTCAGGATTCTGCCCACATCGGATTCCTCCTCCGCAAAAGACCTTATGTAGGCCCTGGTCTCGGCCATAATCAGGGCTGACCCAAAGCCGTGCCCGGTCACATCCCCGATGGCAATTCCGAGGCATCCATCCGGCATGTCCAGGAAATCAAAGTAGTCTCCGCCTGTCTCGGCCGCCGGAAAGGCTGCTCCGGCGATATCATATCCGTCCACCTGCGGGGATGTTTCCCGGTAATAACGCTGCTGCACTTCCCGGGCCAGGCGGATCTGGAATTCCTGTTCCAGCTGCTTCCTTTGCTCAGTAACATCCTTCAACACTGAAACAAAATGGGTTATGTCCCCGGCCATGGCCTTCATCGGGGTAATGGTCTGTTCAGTCCAGTAAATCCCGCCGTTTTTCTTCCGGTTTATGATGGTGCCGCGAAAGACCTCTCCAGTGGAAATGGCGGCCCAGAGCTCCTGGTAGAACTTCTCGGTATGCTGCCCGGATTTCAGCAGGCCGGGAGTCCGGCCCAGGGCCTCATCGCGGCTGTACCCGGTGGTCGTCACAAACGCGGGATTGACGTATTCGATGATTCCTTCACGATTGGTGATGAACACACTGTCGGCAGTCTGCTCAACAGCGTTCGAAAGACGGCCCAGGTGCTCCTCGGTCTTCTTGAGATCAGTCACATCCCGAAACCAGACAACCCCACCCCGGATTTCCCCGCGCTCATCGCGGAGAGGGCGGCCGCAGGTCCTGATAAGCACGCCTTCCTGGATATTCGGATTCCTGATAAACATCTCAAAGTCTGAAACATCTTCCCCTTTCAAGGCCCTGGCCAGGGGAAGCTCCTCCAGTGCTATCAGCCGTGTACCGTCTGGGGTATAGCATCCGAAGGTCCTGGTCCATTCTGAAAGGGGCGCGTCAATGGAGCCCATTCCGAGAATTTCCTGCGCCACCCGGTTGAAGACAAGAAAACGTCCCTCCCGGTTGGCTACCACAACCCCTTCGGCAAGATTCTCAATGACATCGGTCAGCATCTCAGCGTCCGTCCACCCGCCCTGTCCAAACACCGCTTCAAAACTATTCGCCTGCCTGTCCGTCCTGTGGTCCAATTTGTCACCTTCCGGTCCTGAAACATCCTTGATCCCGGCTCGGTCAAACCAGCTGAAAACCGGGTTAATCACAAGATTAAGCAGAGAATCCACTGCCTGCAGCCCATGAACAATGAACCTAATACGCCGATCCTGACCTCAAAGTTTCGGGCCTGTCCGGCAACGCGGGGACCTGTTGCCGGCTTTTCAGGAGCTACCCCAGAAACCAGGGCTTCTATGTCCTTTCGCGGTCGGAGTCGGTATCATTATCGGGGTCGATTCCACTGCAGACCGGACCCCAGGGATTCAGCGCCGCCTCAGCATGTTTTTCGATACCTTAGGATCCTTGTCATTCCATCTCGGGGTCGGGGTCGGTATCGCTATCGGGGTCGATTCCACGACGGCCAGGATCCCAGGGGTTCAGCCCCTCTTCATTTCGACGCCGACCCCGATTTGAAATCCTTCTCACCCGTGAAAAATGGAAACACTCCGCCTGCCGGCTTTTCTGTTGCTTAAATACCCAGCTTGTGATAATTGAATAAGGTAAACCAATGTTTTTCAAAACCGGTTCAGGAGACAGGAAATGAGCAAGAAGCAAAACAAAACTCTCGATCCCGAAATTGTCAGTCTTTACGATGACTACAACCGGGGCCACATGGAAAGAAGGGATTTCCTGAAATCCCTCAGCAGGATGGCCGGCGGAGCCGCCGCGGCCGCTTCCCTGCTGCCTTTCCTGGAAACCGCCTACGGCAGGCCCCAGGCGGTCGAGGAGGATGATTCCCGCCTGCACACCGAATATGTCAGCTACCAGGGGGAGACCGGGGAAATGCGGGCTTACCTGGCCCGGCCCAGGGGGGAGGAAAAGCATCCCGCCGTAATAGTAATCCATGAAAACCGGGGGCTCCTGCCTCACTTTGAGGATGTGGCCAGGAGAGTGGCCCTGGAAGGGTTCCTGGCTATAGCTACCGATGCCCTGTCCCCGATGGGGGGGACGCCCAGGGATGACGTGGACCAGGCCAGGGAGATGATGCAGAAGCTCGACATGGAAGCCACGGTAAAAAACAACGTTGCCGCGGTCCAGTACCTGATGACCAATCCCCAATCGACCGGAAAAGTCGGCTGCATGGGCTTTTGCTGGGGTGGGGGCATGGTCAACCAGATGGCGGTGCACTGCCCGAACCTTTCAGCCGCGGTCCCCTTCTACGGAAGCCAGCCTGACCCTGAAGACGTCCCGAAAATCAAGGCTGCCATGCTTTGCCACTATGCTGAAAATGACGAGCGGATCAATTCCGGCATCGAAAAATTCGAAGAGGCCCTCAAGAAAGCTGACATTGATTACCGGATCTACATGTACGAGAATACCGGGCATGCCTTCTTCAACGATACGGGTTCACGGTACAACGAGGAGGCCGCAAAGCTGGCCTTTGAACGGACCATTGCATTCTTCAGGGAAAAGCTTGAAACCTGAATCCTGGATCCTTGATCAACTCTTCTTCCACTCCTCAGCCACCTCTTCGACGAAAGGGCGACAGTGATTGAAGAATCTCCGGTACCCGGAGCAAAGGTAGTTGAGGCCGCCTTCACCGTCAGGAGTTTTAATGAAGCGGTTCTTCGGGCACTCCCCATTGCACATCTCCAGGACTTCACAGTCCCGGCACCAGCGGGGCAATGACTCGAGCTTGGCCCTGCCGAAAGCCCTCTGTGCCGGGCTTTCGAGCATTTCAACCAGCGGGGTCTCAATGATATTTCCCAGGTGATGCCCCCCGTCTACAAAATGATCGCAGGAATAAAAATCCCCGTTGTGCTCGATAACCGGAATATCACCGCAGACGGGCCGAAAGATACAAAGCGAATGCTCCTGGCCAAAGGCCGTTCTGGCCGCCTCCTCGAAGATCTGGACCTTGATCCTCCCTATGTCATTGCCAACCCATTCATCAAATACGGCGCAAAGGAATTCTCCCCAGGATTCCGCGGAAACGCTCCCGGGGCTTGCGCCGGAAGCAGTTCCGGGCTGCTCCTCCACCAGGGGAAGGAAGGTTATGTAATCCGCCCCGATCTCCTTGAAAAAACGGTACACCTTCAAGGGATATTCGACATTCTCCGCGTTGACCACGCAGAGTATGTCGGGATGGATCCGGTGTTTCCTCAAAATTTCAAGGCCCCGCATCACCCGCGAAAAAGTAGGCCGGCCCTGCCTGTCCAGGCGAAAAACGTCATGCAGTTCCTGCGGCCCGTCGAGGCTGAGCCCCATAAAAAATCCTTCCTCAGCCAGAAATCCCCCCCATTCATCATCCAGCAGGGTCCCGTTGGTCTGCATCCCGTTCAGGATCAGCCGGCCCGGGGGGTTATGCCTGCGCTGGATTTCCCTTATCCTCCGGTAGTAGTCAACCCCCGCCAGGGTCGGCTCACCCCCGTGCCAGGAAAACCGGATTACCGGCTCCGACGAGGCCTCGATGTGCTGGGAAATGTACTCCTCGAGAATGATGTCCGGCATCAGGAATGATGGACTGGCCTGATACATTTGCGTCTTGTCCAGGTAGTAGCAATAACGGCAGTCGAGATTGCAGGAGCCCCCGACCGGCTTGGCAAAAACCTGAAAATCACTGGATGATTTCATCTAATTCAGGGCTCCTTTTTCCGCTGATGGTGTCCAATCCAGTATAGGAAACCCGATGCACGTAAGCAATCGATCGAAAACAGTTTAACGGTTTCAGATTGACTCCCGAGCGACTTTTTTGACCCCTCGGCAGGTTTGGGCATTTAACAGCTTGAAGAGCGTCAAAATTCAGTGGACAATTAGCTGGATGCACCCGCAACGAAATGAGAAACAATCAACACTCGAAAGTCGGCCTTTGAAGCTCACCAGATATTTGGCTCTTTTTGTTGTTCTTTCGATCCTGTGGATCACGCCATCCCTGGCCGTTGAGCCGGACTTGTCTCCTCCGATCCGGCCAACCGTGATCATTCCCAAGGTTGACCAGCCCCCTCGGATTGAAGACTTTCTCGACATGAAGCCGGGCCCTGAATTTGAAGGAAAGCTGCTGAAAGTCACGGGCTTCACCCAGACCCTGGCCCGGGACGGAGAGCCGGTAAGCCAGGACACTGACTCCTATCTTGGCTACGACGACGAAAACATCTACATCATAACGGTTGCCTTTGACGACCAGCCAGACCGGATCCGGGCACGGATGACCCCCAGGGAAAGCTTCAGGGGCGATGATAAAATTGATGTGTTCCTTGACACCTTCCACGACGAGCGCCGCGCCTACGGATTCACCTGCAATCCCCTTGGGGTGCAGATGGACGGGCGCTGGAGAGAAGGCGGCAACTTCGATTCCTCCTTCAACGCGCTCTGGCACTCGAAAGGCGAAATCACCGACCGGGGTTATGTTGTATGGATGTCCATCCCTTTCAAGAGCCTGCGGTTTCCGGCCGCCGAAGAGCAGGAGTGGGGACTGGTGCTGATACGCTGGATCCCCCGCAACAATGAGCAGTCCACCTGGCCATGGGTAACCAGCAAGATCGACGGCCGTATCAACCAGGGGGCAACCATGCTGGGGATTAATAATATTTCCCCGGGCCGGGACATCCAGCTGATCCCCTACGGGTTTGTCCGCTCCTTCCGGGCCCTTGACGACCGGGACCCGGAAAGGGTCGAATTCAACAGCGAGGCATTTGAGCCTGACGGGGGGCTGGATGCCAAGTTTGTCATAAAAAACCGCTTCGCCCTGGATTTGGCGATAAACCCCGACTTCAGCCAGATCGAGTCCGACGAACCGCAAATCACGGTCAACCGCCGCTTCGAGGTCTTTTTCCGCGAAAGAAGGCCCTTCTTTCTTGAAAACGCCGACTTCTTCACAACCCCCATCAACCTCTTTTTCAGCCGGCGCATCGCGGATCCCCAGTTCGGAGTCAGGCTCACCGGAAAACAGGGCCCCTACACCATCGGCACCCTGGTTGCCGACGATGAATCACCGGGAGAAGCAGTTTTACCGGACGATCCGCTGCACGGGACCAGGGCTCGATTCGGAGTGGTCAGGATTAACAGAGATATCTTCGATGAAGGTACGGTAGGGATACTGTTCACCGACCGCGAATACGAAGGCGGGCACAACCGGGTGGGAAGCCTTGACACCCGGTTCAAGCTGAACCCTAACTGGGTGGCCACCCTGCAGGCGGCGGCCAGCACTACAAAATCCCTGGACGGCAACACCCTGACCGGCCCCGCGTATACAGCTGAACTCCGGAGAGAAGGAAAGCATTTCACCCAGAGCACTGAGTACCTTGACATCAGCCCGGAGTTCCGCACCCAGGCCGGGTTCATACGCAGGACCGATATCCGCCAGTTCAGCCATGAGGTCGGTTATAACTTCCGGCCTGAAGGCAAAAACCTTCTCTCCTGGGGGCCGTCCGTGGAATTGAACCGGATCTGGGACCACTCGGGAACCCGCCTTGACTGGTCAGTGGTCTCCCGGCTTTCCTGGGAGTTCAACCGCCAGACCAGGATAGGGATCTTTGATGTACCGGGAAGAGAACGCCTGCGGCCCAGGGATTTCAAAGGGCTTGAGGAAGACATGGACTTCTCGACCCGTGAACAGGGGCTCTTCTTCAGCACCCAGTGGATTTCCGAACTGGACTTCAACGGATCATATTCCTTCGGCAAAGCAATCAACCTGGTGCCCCGTGCCGGAGAGAAGCCAGTCCTGGCAAATTCCAATGAGGCGGAGCTGGGTTTCACGGTTCGTCCGAACCGCCACCTGAGAAATGACAACACCTATGTACTTTCCAGGCTGACCGGTATCGGCACCGGTGACAGCATCTTCAACAATCACATCCTCCGCTCCCGATGGAACTGGCAGTTCAATCCCGAATTCTCAATGAGGGTGATTCTCCAGTACGACACGTTGCTGGCCAACCAGGCCCGGACCAGGCTTGACACCAGGAAAAATTTCAACGCCGACTTCCTCTTCACCTACCTGCTCAATCCCTGGACCGCCCTCCATGTCGGCTATAACGGAAACCTCCAGAATATTGACCTTCGCCCGACCGACATCGGGAGCGAAATCATCCGCACCAATGACATGATGCAGGATGCCAGGCAGTTTTTCGTGAAATTTTCATACCTCTTCCAGTTTTGACGCTGATTGGTTGGCAGTGAATGGACTGGGTGGACTGGGTGGACTGGGTGGACTGAGTGGACAGGCCAACCAGTTTTCTGCACAGGCCGGCCAAACTTGATTT
>CAZOGT010000128.1:0-8367 GCA_964579015.1 uncultured Acidobacteriota bacterium
CTTTACCAAGATGAAGAGAAAAAGCCTGGTAATCCTGCTGTTTCTGCTGCTGCCGGCGGTATCCTGTACCAGCCGGCAAGATTTTTTTGTCTCGCCGGGCGGAAGCGATTCAAATCCCGGAACCAGGGACAAGCCTTTTGCCACAGTCGAAAAAGCCCGCCAAGCCGTGCTCATGGCCCTGGAAAATGGGCAGAATTCCAATCTGACAGTCTGGTTGTCAGGCGGCACATATTTCCTCGGGGCTCCCCTGCAATTCACCCCGGCTGACTCCGGGAGAAATGGTTTCACTGTGACATACCGGGCCATGCCCGGGGAATTTCCGGTTATTTCCGGCGGCGTAAGGCTGAGGAACTGGAGCCGGGGGTTTGAGGGAACCTGGTCTGCTGAACTGCCGGAACCATTCGGGATAACCGGGCCAAGGGAACTTTTTATTGAGGGCGCCCGCGCTACAAGGGCCAGGACCCCTGACAAAGGATTCCTGCGAATAAAGAATCCGACGGAAGACAAAAGGACCGGGTTCTATTTTGAAAAGGGAGATTTTCCTTTGCCCGGGGATCAGGAAAGGGTTGAGCTGGTCCTGCTGCATGACTGGTCTGCCACACGCATAAAGGTCAAGGAAATTGACCCGGCTGAAAACCGGCTGACTGCTGTTGATTCGATTGGCGCCCGGGCCCTGGCCTTCTTTGAGCTGGACCACTGGGAAGCGCATCCCCGTTATTTTCTGGAGAACTCAGTGGCCTTCCTGGACCAGCCCCATGAGTGGATTTACAATGATCCGGACCAACGAATTTACCTGAAGCTTCCTGCATCACAAAGTCCTGAAGAAATGTCCATAATTGTTCCATTGTCGGACTCCCTTGTCTCTCTGGAGGGAACCCCGGAAAATCCTGTTTCCGGGATTGCTTTTTCCGGGCTGACATTTGCGCATTGTGCCTGGAGCATCCCCTCCGCCGGATATTCCGGCATCCAGGCATGCCACTTTGACCCCAGGCCGGATGGTCAGGAATGGCCGGTGGTACCTGCGGCAGTCAAAGCCGAATGGGCTGAGGGCTGCTCTTTTGATGGATGCACTTTCACCCACCTGGGGGGATCCGGGTTGTGGATTGGCACCGGAAGCAGCAACTGCACTGTCACCAGTTCCGTTTTCACTGATATCTCAGGCAACGGAATCATGATCGGAGAAGGAAGGGACCGCACGGTAAACGGAGAGCACTGGTGGAAATCCGCACCCTCGCAGGCAGCGACAGGAAACAGAATTGAGGACTGCAGGATAACGGAATGCGGAGAGCAATTTTTCGGGGCGGTAGGTATCTGGTGCGGCCTGGCCGCCCGGACCCTGATCAGAAACAATGAGATCTCCGATCTGCCATACACTGGGATTTCCGTAGGCTGGATGTGGAATCCAGAGCCTACTCCCTGCCGGGAGAATATCGTAGAGGGGAATCATATTCACGACATTATGCAGACTCTGAGCGACGGGGGAGGTATATACATGCTTGGGCTTCAGCCTGGCAGCAAGCTGATCAACAACAAGATTCATGATGTGAGCATCAATGCCGGACGGGCGGAAAGCAACGGAATGTTCATCGATGAAGGGTCAACGGGCCTTGTAATCTCCGGAAACCTGATATACAACATAGCCCGTTCGCCCCTGCGCTTTCACAAGGCCACCCTTAACCTGGTTGAGGAGAACGTTCTGTTCTGCACGGGGGACAACCCCCCGGTCAGGTACAACAGCACCAGTGAAGAAGATATCATGCTGAAGGACAACCATATTTCCAGGGATTCTGAGGACGGCTTTCAGGACAAGCTTGAGCAGGCCATTGACAGCTGGGACCAGGCGGGAGGGTGAGGTTCTGAAAAAACCGCACTTAAAAAAAGGCCCGGCGAAAACCAATCCGCCGGGCCTCAGGGAATATTCAACACTTGGTGATGTTGTCGATCAGTCCTTTTCCATGGTCACACCGCCGGGTCCAATGGTAATCCTGACGCCAACGCTGTCTGGATCTTCGGGAACAATAATCAGCTGGGTGTTGAAGTTAAACTGGGGAAGAGATAAGGCATAGGTTCCCGGTACAACAGTGACCCGGGTGATTCCCGTGGAACCGCTGAACTGGATGGGAGATGAACTGGTTGTCTGACCGGTCTCACTGTTCCTGACAATGAAACGGAGATTAGCCATCCGGTAGATGTCAACGCCCCTGTAGCCCTGTTCCCTGGAAACCCTGATCGTTACTTCTCGAGGTTTCTTGGCCTGGGCCAGCTGATAAAGGCGTTCTTCTCTCCGCTGTTCAACCTCTGCCACCCTTTCACCCAGATGCTCTCCAAGAAGTGCAACTATATCCTCTTTTGATTCAGCAATTACACCATTTATCAGCTCAATCAGCCTGGTTTCCCCCTTCCGCACGGCAACTGCAATGTCAATGGTCCCGAGTGGATCGGGATAATAGTCCATATGCCCGGCTCCGGGGAGAGTGGTCAGGTCATAGGCAACCATCTCTTTGCCATCTATAACCGTGTCTGTTTCACCTGTCCTCAAGGCCAGAATTGCATCATCAACAGTTCCATAAGGCCTGATTGTGGCAGATGGATATTTGGATTCAACAAAAGACTGGACTGCAGAACCTTCCCTCACTCCGATGACAGCATTGGCAAGTTCAGCAGGGGTAATATCCTTATTAACAGGATTGACGGCCATAACC
This sequence comes from uncultured Acidobacteriota bacterium, assembly GCA_964579015.1. Taxonomy (GTDB): domain Bacteria; phylum Acidobacteriota; class UBA6911; order RPQK01; family JAPXNP01. Next base: position 2,703 of record CAZOGT010000128.1, read on the forward strand.
AGGTCCATGGTGTAATAGGGATTTGAAAACAGGAGGTCCTGGGTCCGTTGCTCAGTTATCCCGAAAGCACCGAGACCAATCTGAACATCCCCGTTTTTGATGGCCTCGAAAAGGGTGGCATGGGTTCTGTTTATCCAGGTAAGCCTCACCGGGGTTCCACCCTGGGTTTCCCTGGTCTCATCGATTCTTGCTACGATCTTCTCTGCCAGCATTGCTTCCGGTCCGACCAGGTTCCCCTCTTTCTGGTAAATAAAGGGGGCACTGAAAGGCACGGTACCGACCAGTGCGGTTCGGTCTATGTGCATCGTATCGATTACACTTTCCTCCCCGCCGCAGGATGCAAGAATCACTGCACCAAATAACACTAATAAGGTCATTGCTAATAGTTTTTTGTTCATTTTTTTACCCTGATGTCTCTTATAACATATGCTCAAATAGATAAAAATTTAGGGGTATTTGAAATATTGATTACAACCTAAAATTTCGCTGTTTTTCGTGCATTATCCGGCACCGAGTCGGATGCCTCCCAGTATCCGGATTAATCCCTGTGGAAGAAATTCGTTGCAAAACAACCCCTATAATAAGGATCGAAACTGCCACAAGTCAACTGAAAGCAGGGAAAACCGGTCGATAAGGTCAAATAAATGTAATTCCGATTCTAGTAACGGGGACTTGCCCCGGCAGCATGGTCAGTAATATCAACAACCTCTTCGATTTCAGGTATGAGTTCCTTCAGCCTGGCCTCGACACCGTTCTTGATGGTGACATTGGCCATTCCGCAACCCTGGCACCCACCAGCCAGGGTTACATAAACCCTGTTATCCTCCACCTTGACCAGGTTTATCCAGCCCCCATGGGAAGCCAGGGCCGGATTCAGCTCAGTCTCCATGATATGGAAGACCTTTTCCTCCAGCGTTCCCTTCAAGTCAGAGGAGCCGGAGAGGTTGGCCGGTTTATTGGGGTTATCAAATTTAAACCCGGTTTCCCCTTCCTGGTCTACAAAGTCGATGCTGGCACCATCCAGGCTTTCCGCGCTTATCGGATCCAGGCAGATAGTGATGCCTTCACGTTCCAGCACAATATCTTCACTGGCGCGTTCGTTGTCTCCTATCAATCTCATATTGTAGGAAAAACGCTCCGGATTCGCAGGCCTGGCAGAAATCCTCAAAGCCGTTTTTTCGATATTTCCTTCCAGCGCCTCCCTGATTCGGGACCTGGCATTTTCAGAGAAACCAAGAAAAACTCCATCATTGCTTTTATTCTTTTCCGTCATGGACTGAAAGTGTACCAATTATAATGAGTTAATGTAAAATAAAAATACCGGAAATTCCCTTCGGCCCCTATCAGTAACAGAAAAGAAGTACGCTCGACTCTGTCAACAACTCCTGTTGCCCCCTTTTTCTGCTTCCCATAGAATACCTTTCATGAACTTCCTTGAAATTGATGAAATTGAGGAGGCTGCTGAATTCATCGCTCCTTTCATAATAAGGACCCCTGTCGAAGAATCTCCGGCCCTCTCCCCGGAATCGGCACCGCACAATTTCCTGAAACTGGAAAACCTTCAAGTGACCGGTTCTTTCAAGCTTCGCGGAGCGCTTTACAAGCTCGGCAAGTTGAAATCTGCGGGAATCGACTCCGTAATAACGAGTTCAGCAGGGAACCATGGATGGGCTCTTGCCTGGGCAGGGCGGCAGTTCAGGTGCTCAGTTGAGGTGTTCGTGCCCTCCTCCGCGGATGAAGCAAAATGCCTCGGAATGGCGGCGCTCGGGGCCAAGGTTGTCCGCTTCCCGGACCCCGGTTATGACGAGGCTGAAAAAGCGGCACGCGCATCCGCCGCAGCCCGGGAGATGCCTTTCGTCTCCCCTTACGATGATTACCAGATCATGGCCGGAAACGGGGGAACTTTAGCCGCAGAAATCCTGGATCAGATCCCTGAAGCGGAAAGCATCGTTTTTCCGGTGGGTGGAGGAGGCCTTGGAGCGGGGATTGCCAGCTATGTCAGACAGAAAAGACCCGAAATTCAACTCATTGCCTGCCAGCATCAAGAATCTCCCGCCCTTGCCTTGTCAATGGAAAAAGGGGAGGCCGTCACAGAGCTTCCTGCTGTTGATACGATTGCAGGGGGTATCGAAGGGGGCATTGGAATCAAGACGTTCGGAATCCTTAAGGACAATGTCGATCAGCTGGTTCTTGTAAGCGAGGATGAATTGAAGGAATCCATCTTATGGCTGATCAGACACCATCAGTACCTGGTGGAAGCATCCGGCGCAGCCCCTTTGGCTGCATTGCTTTTCCATTGCTTGCCCCTGCCTCCCGGACCTTCGGTCCTGATCCTGACCGGAAGGAACATCAGCCTTACGACCCTGGCTGCTGTGATGGCTGAAAAGAATCCCCAGGTCAGATGACATCCTCAAAGGAATCCATCGAGATTATTACCGTTGGCTTCCTGTCCTGGATGGGGACTCCGGTTGCAAATCTCCTTAGAGCCCTGTTGACACTCGGAGGTTATTGGTACCTTTGTTACTGGCTCTATAAAAAGCGGGTATTTATAAAGATATAAATCTGCTGTATTATCTAGATAGGCGAAAGCTGTTTTTGATTAATTGAAACGCAACATATTCCGGTATGAGGCCATATCCAAGTGCCGGAATTCGGAGAATACGCAATGAAAATTAATGTCCGCCAGAAAGACGAAATTATCATTCTGGATGTCCAGGGCAGATTTGTATCAACCGCAGCAAAAGATATCTTTGGAAAATCTATGGATCAGGTGATAGCAGACGGCTGGAAAAAAGTGCTCCTGAACCTGACCGCAGTTGAATGGATTGACAGCAGGGGAATAGGAGAGCTGGTCACATCACTTAAAATGGCCAAAAAATTCGGGGTTTCTGTCAAGCTGCTCCGGGTGGGGGACAGGGTCAAACATGTCCTCTCAATAAGCCAGCTTCTTCCCCTTCTAGATATATTCGAGACTGAAACAGAGGCTATCGCGGCCCTTGAATCCAATGCAGTTGCCTGTGATGACCAGCGTTTGACATGACTGGCTGGTGAATCTGTCTTTCCTGAGAGATTTCGCCAGTCCTGGACGGGGAAGTATCCGGGAGACCAAAGGGCATCCTTTACAGGAGCAATATGAATATCGGAATAACACACCTCGCCGCAGCCGTTATGGGATCAATTGCTCTGCTCGGAGGGCTGGGATATCTACTGATGCGCAGATCCAGTCCCGCCTACCCGGTCAAATGTATTCACTGCCTCCATTACCTGGACACCGAGACCATTGTCGCTTATTCCGACAAGCCAGGGAAATGGGCCATCTGTTCAGAATGCGTAAAAGAATACTGGGACCTTGAATAGCTGGCTGATCGGGCCCCGGATATTCACAGAAACTAGGAAAGCAAGCTGATCATCGTTCTTTCCGCTGGCTGGTTCTTTATCCTATCCTTCCCTTTGCCCTCATGGCCTTTTGCCCGAAAAGCCGGCGTATTGATCCCTTGACATGGTTCACTTTGTAAAAAATCCATTGATTTCTCCACCATCCCCCTGTCAAAAACTTGCACCAACATGGTCTGATTGAGTACTTTATGCTCTTGAAAAGAAATGATTGAACTCATCCGGTACATTTGGACATACTGGAATACTGATTCTTTTAAATAGAAAATGGAGGTCGTCAATGCCTAGAAGTTCCGCCACAGCAAAGTTCTCAAAAAGCGCAGACATTTTACTTTGCGCCACTGCAAATGCCGCCTACAACGTAGTTCAGTTCTTCAACAAGCTCAAAAAGCCTAATAAATCTTTTACTCCTAAATGGAGTGACAGGCCCCTGCTCAAATCCTGGGAAAAATCACAGCTGAAACTGGGTTGGCCCAGGGAAACAGAGTCTCTCTGCCCTCTCTGCGTGAGAGAGACCAGGGAAAAGATATTCTCCGGAGAAGAAGACTACCGGATACTCATAGAGGAAGAAGTCGGGGTTATCAAGGCCAGGGTTGTCGAGAGGGACGGCCAGATCTGGATGGAAAAGGAATGTCCCAAACATGGCAAATTTTCGGACATCCTGTCTATTGACAAAAACTTTTTCAAGTGGGTGGAATCTCACTTCCCCGGCAAAGACATCTGTGCACATAATGATGAAAGCCTTCATAATCACGGGCCAAGCTCCATCACTCACGGCAGGGGGGGCGTACTGACGATAGACCTGACCAACCGCTGCAACATGATGTGCGACCCCTGTTTTGCCAATGCCAACCAGGTGGGCTTCATTCATGAACTGGAATGGGAGCAGATCAAGCAGATCCTTGATAATGCCCTCAAAATCAAGCCCCGGCGACAGATGTCTGTCCAGTTTTCGGGAGGCGAACCGACCCTTTCACCCCTGTTTTTCCGGGCAATCAGGTATTCGAGGCGGGTTGGCTACAATAGCGTCCAGTGTGCCAGCAACGGACTTGCTTTTGCCAAGGATTTCAATTTTGCCAAAAAGGCTGCGGAAGCCGGGCTCCGTTTTGTCTATTTTCAGTTTGACGGGATCGGAAATGACGCCAATTCACACCGCCATATCGGAAACCTTTTCGACATAAAGTTGAAAGCCATTGAAAATATCCATAGCGCGGGAACCGAGATCGTACTGGTCACGACGCTTATCAATGACGTAAACAACGACCAGGTAGGCTCTGTAGTACGCTTTGCCATGGACAATCCCAAAAAGATCGCTTTTGTGGCCTTTCAGCCGGTATCTTTTACCGGGAGAGACGAAGAAATTACGGAGGAGCGGCGACTCCGTCAGCGTTATACCCTCTCTCACCTGGCTTATGACGTCAAGAAACAGACTGGGATGACTGAGCCTCTCCGCGACTGGTTCCCCCTTACCATGATGTCAACTTTCTCTGATCTGGCTGACCTGGCGCACGGGGTCAGTGCGGAATGGGGACAGGTCAGCTGCGGCTGCCACCCTGACTGCGGAGTCGGGACCGCTGTAATGGTCGACAAGGAAACCAAGGATTTCAGGCCCATCCCTGAATTCATCAATTTTCCAAGGTTTATCAAGGACATCAGGAACATCACGGATTCAGCCAGGAACAAGTATTTTACGAATGGAATGCTTCTCCTGTCGCTGTTGAGAAACTACAAGCCGTTCAAATCACCGCCAAGACTTACTCTTTTCGACCTCGCCAAAAAATTCGACAAGAGTTTCGGCCTGACCGGAAAAGACTACGGAAAGAATTATGGGGACGAAGCCCTGGAGCGTCGCAAGGACCCCTGGAACTTCCTGTTTATTGCCGGCATGCATTTCCAGGACCTTTTCACCTACGATTTCCAGCGTACCCGGATGTGTGTGATCCCTTACGGAACCCAGGAGGGAGAAATTTCCTTCTGTGCCTATAACACCGGTCACGGGTGGAGAAACATCATTGAGCACATGCACGCCAACTCGACCGTGAAGAACTGGTATGAAAAGGTGGGCAGGCATGAAATCCATGCCGGCAACAAGGACCTGGTTCTTTCCGAGTACAATCACAGCCTGCAGCTGCGCGACGAAGATGTGCACCGGGTAAGGAACCGGAGCGACAAGCCTCAGACCAGCCTGGAAGAAAAGCTTGTTGCCAAGCGTAAAGCACGTGAAACAGCTGAAAAGAAACAGGAAGACAAACTGATAAGCCTTTCCTGACAG
>CAZOGT010000129.1:0-8363 GCA_964579015.1 uncultured Acidobacteriota bacterium
ACCCAGGCCGAGCCAATGGAGGGAAATATCATTATTGAGGGACTCAATATGGGCCGCTATCCCGGGGAAGGTCTCCTCCTTGATTGCGGCCACCGTGACCGGAACGCCCCTTCGGGCCGCCTCATCCAGGACGTAAAAAGGGAGTTGTCCATTGCCGGCGATCAAGCCCAACCTCTGAATTGCCTCCATCATTTTTTCTCCGGCATTATGCCTGGAAGACTGCCAGGGCAACCCTCCTGTCAAGAATCCGCCAAGCCCGGGCATCAGGTTACGGTCTACCTGGTGAAGCCCCGTTCAGAAGTCTCAATAAAATCAAGCAGGACCTCCACCTCGGGGGAAACAGGCCCGGACTGCCTGACCATTTCTGTTTTTTCTTTCATGGAAAATCCCCTGGTATGAAAAAGGATCCGGTAGGCTGCTTTAAGGGCCGCTACCTGGTCCCTGGAAAACCCCTTTCGCTCCAGGCCGATCGTATTGACGCCGTAGATTCCGGCTTCACCCCTGTCGCCGACAGTCTTCACAAAAGGCAGAGCGTCTCTGGTAATGACGCTGTACCCGCCGATGAAAGCATACTGCCCTACACGGCAGAACTGGTGAATACCGGTGAAAGCGCCGACACTGGAATGGTCCTCCACCAGGACATGCCCGGCAAGGGTGGCGGCATTGGCCATGATCACGTGGCTGCCGACTATGCAGTCATGGGCCACATGGACCCCGGTCATCAGGAGATTGTTGTTCCCGATTACAGTCTTGCCAAGACCGGTTCCAGTCCCCCGGTTCAGGGTGACAAACTCGCGGATTACGTTCTCGTCACCTATCTCAAGAGTGGTCTTTTCTCCCTTATACTTGAGGTCCTGGGGGGGAGAGCCGACGGAACACTGACCAGTGAAACGGTTTCTTCTGCCGATAGTTGCAGGCCCTTCCAGGCAGGAATGCGGTCCGACTATCGTTTCATCACCGATGACCACTTCATCCCCTATAATGCAGAACGCGCTGATGGTAACGCCTTTTCCAATGACGGCCCCCGGCGCGACAATGGCGGTAGGGTGGATCAGGGGATTGCCTCCACTCATTCGGCTCCCTCTTCAGTCCCGGCCAGCGCGGTTTTGTCAACCAGGGTGAAGGATATCTCGGCCTCAGCTGCCACCGTCCCGTCAACAAACGTTTTGCCCAGCATCTTTCCCAAGCGGGAACGCAATCTAATTACCCCGACCTCGATGACCATCTGGTCACCGGGCCTGACAGGCCTGCGAAACTTGCACTTGTCGACGCCCAGGAGCATCGCGATCTTGGACTCCTTCTGTTCGATACTGTTAAACATCAGCACGCCCCCGGCCTGAGCCATGGCTTCAATCATGAGAACACCGGGCATTACCGGAACCCCCGGAAAATGGCCGCAGAAGAAAGGCTCATTGATTGTCACATTTTTCAGGGCCCGAATCCTCTTCCCTTCCTCCATCTCCAGAATCCTGTCAACCAGGAGGAAGGGATACCGATGCGGCAGGAAACTCATAATCTGCTGGATATCCATAAATACTTCTCTGTTTGCCATCCTGATCATGTCCTTTTAATTCCCGGTCCGGCTGGAAAAGATCCTACCGCACCCCCCGGGTTGAGCCTCTCCCAGGCCGCCGGTATTCAGGGCTCCGATTCTCATCTTCAGATTCCACGGCCTGTCGAGGCCTCCCCGGTCGGCGGAATCCACGGCAGGCTTTTTCAAGTCCCGAGGGGCGGAGCCGAATCCAGATGACCTGAACCCTGTCAGTTTACCGGATATTTCGCATCATACGCCTTGATAATCGCCTGTGTCACGTTGAGGCTCTCGGAGTGGTAGGGCAAAGCAGGAGATTCGAGAAAAATGACATCAAAACTGTTGGCGTCCGCGTACTCCGAAATAACGGTCCTGATCTTTTCTCCCATTTCACTGAACAGGTCAGCCCTTCTTGCCTCCAGGTCAGCCTCGGCATCCTCAGTAAGCCGCCGCAGCTGCCTCTCCTTTGACTGGATTGCGGACTGCATCTCCTCAGCCGTGGCTGGATTCAGGGTGCTGACCTGGCTCTGCAGGTTGGTCCTCAGAGTATTCAGCTCCTGGGAAATTGTCTGAAGCTCCTGTTCCCTGTCATTGGCAAAGACATCAATTTCAGCTATCTTCAGCTTGCCTTCCGCGCATCCCTGGAGAACCTCCAGGCTGTTCACAAAGCCGAGCTTGGCGTCAATTCCTCCGCCTGATCCCTGGGCGGAAACAGAGCAGACAAGACAAGAGGCTGCGATTAAGGCTGCAGCAGCCCTCAATAAAATTTTCCGGTTCATAAATTCACCTTCTCCTTGAAAATTCCGGTTCTGGATTTCATCAAAACGCTTTACAGAATGAGACTAGGACCCCAAAGGATAACGCTCGTCATAAAGCTTGATGATCTCTGCGGTAACATCCAGTTTTGGAGAAACATAAGCCTGGCTCTGATCAATGACAAATATAACGGCAAAAGCGTTGTTCTTGGCGTATTCTTCAATAATCACCTGGACCTTCTGGCTGATGGACTGGAGGATCGAGTTCTGTCTCTCGTTGCCTTCGGCCCTTGAGTCTTCCTGAAACCGGCGGAGTTCGGTCTGTTTCTGCTCCAGGTCCCGCTGCATTTTGGCCAGAGAATCGGCATCCAGAGTCCTCTGCTGGGCCATGATATTCTGCTGAAGAGTGTTGATTTCCTGATTTCTGGTGTCGAAATCCTTTTGCTTTGCGGTCCAGAACTCGTCAAGCTCCCCAAGTTTCGCCTTGCCTTCCGCGGTCCCGGCCAGAATCTCCTGGGAATTGACAAATCCCACTTTGCTCTGGGCCTGGCCAACAGAAAAAAGCAACATGAAAAGAAGTCCCGAAATCACGATCAGTATTTTTTTATTCATAATTGTAATAACTCCCCTGAAAATTTGAGCGTCTTCAAAATATTAAAACTTTTTTTTCAGCCATTAAAAGCTGTAACCAACGGTAAATTTAAAATCAGTATTCGGCTCTCTCAATGGATAAGAGACTCCGTCTACCATCACATCAGTATCCAGTTTTAATGGGTTATATGCAAAGATCAGCCGGAAAGGCTGGTTAAGTACCGGAAGCTGGAACTGGACCTCCGCCCCGGTCGACATGCGAAGCACATTGTTGGTCGATTCAACCAGGTCAATATAGGTATCAGGCCCGAACACGACCAGGTCCTGTTCCCTCAAGACCATTGAGGACCCTATATCAGCAAAAAGATTGAGCTGGAGGGGCCCGACAATCGGAACCCTGTATTCCATCGTGCCCACCGTATAGGTGTCACCGCCTACAACAATCAGCTGCTGCTGCAAGAGGGGCAGGCCGACATTGGGGTCAATCAGCGGATTACCGCCGAGATCCAGCACCGGGCTGCTTACCATCGCCCATGGGCTGACGGAGCGAAGGTAGAATCCCCTGAGATCCCACTCGCCCCCGACAAAATACCGGTCATAAAAAGGAGGAGCCATGGGCGCTCCCGAAACCGTGGTGCCGAAAGGTATGATGTGAGTGCCCTTCCAGCGGAAAGCCCAGGTATTGCGCCCTCCGCTGAACCAGATGTCACTCCTGAAATGCTGGAGGTCAACATAAGGGGTGATCAGGTTATAGGCTCCGCCGAGAAAACCGCCTGATACCGGGAGCATCAGGGAGAGCTGGGTGCCGCGGTTGGCGTTGTAGTATGCATTCTTGGTGTTATAAGTAAGTGTCGCAGCGATCTCACTCTTGTTCAGCCCGTCCTCCGCATCCTTATTGTCGCCGCCGGGGGTGAATCCCACCAGCTGGTTGGTGGCATAATTCTCATAGGTCGGGTCCACATCGTAGACCTTGATCCGGGTGAAGGAATAACGCAGCCCGGCCCTCACCCACCTGGCAAGAGGATAGCTGGTTGAAAAATTGAATCCTGTATTGCGCCTGGTGAAAAGCTCGACATTGTTGTCAAGGCTTATCATCCCGTAATAAGCCGAAAACGTATCGTACCTCATGCGGGTGTCAAAGAGGGTGAAGCCCATTGAGGCCCGGGTATCGAGAAAGTAGGGCTGGGTGAATCCAAAGGTGTAATTGGCGCTCCTGGACCCGCCCTGAAGGTTGACGTCGATCCTCTCGCCCCTTCCCCTGAAATTGTTGGTCTGGTAATTTACCCCGACAAAAGCCCCGTAATATCCGCTGTAACCTCCGTTGAATCCGATTGACTGGATACTCCGCTCACTGACGTTTACCATTACATCAACTTCACCCTCATCAGGCCGCTTGAGAACCTCATAGTCCTCCTCTTCGATGGTCTCGAAAAAACCGAGCTGATTGAGCCTGACTATCGAGAAGTCGAGCAGCCTTCCGTTGAACTCCTGCTGTTCTTCCAGCAGGAACTCACGCCGCATTACCTTGTCCCGGGTCTTGGTGTTCCCCGCAAAATCAATACGGTTGACGATATACCTTGTGCCTTCAGTGATGTTGATGTTGACGTCCACCGTCCTGGTTTCCATGTTCGGGCGGATATCAGGGCGGGCATCCATATCCAGGTAACCAAGGTCTGAATAGAAATCCTTGAGGCTGTCAGTCGATTCTTTGAGGATGGTGTAGTTGGCGACGTCTCCTGTATCCAGCTTGTAGACGTTCCTGATAAATTCCTCGTTGAACTGCTCGGCCCCGGCAATACTGAATTCACCGATCCTGAACTGCTCACCCTCTTCAATGGGAATGGTAATGAAATACTGCTGCTTGGTCTTCCTGAACCCGATCAGCATTCCCTGGGGAGCTTCCATGATCCTGACATCAGGGGCGCCGGCCTTGGCGAAAATATATCCTTTTTCCTTATACTCGCTGAGCAGATTCAGCTGAACATCATATTCAAGCTTGTCGGGAATATACTTATCCAGGCTCTTGAACATCACAATCGGCCCGCGTTCCTTGTTCAGTTCAAGAAATCCCTTAAGTTCATCGTCGGAAAAGACGGTATTCCCTTCGAATGAAATGTCTCCTATCCGCACTTTCGGGCCCTCGTCAATAATAAACTTCAGCGCGACGGTGGCCGTGGTAATGGCCTCTGCTTCAACCTCGACCCTGCCCAGCGGCCTGCCCTTCTCCTCCAGGAGTGCGGACATGGCCCTGCGGGCCCTGGGCAGCTTGGCCTCGTCAAAAGGGGAATCAACTGTGATTCCCACCCTCATGTCCCGGAATTTTTCAAGTACGTCCGATTCCTTGAAGGACTTCATCCCCTCATAAACAAGGCGCCTGATAATCGGCTTTTCCTGAACTTCAAAAATGACAATTTTCCCGGTCAGGCCCTCGTCAACAAGAACCTTCGCGTCTTTGAAAAAATTGGTATTCAGGATGCTCCGGTAATCTCTCAGGATCTGGCTCTCATTGTAAGGATCGTTTGCCTTGGTCTGGATATAGTACAGAATCGTGCTTTCGGGTATTCTCCTGTTTCCCAGAATCCTGACCTCTTCCACTCTTTCGAGCTGGCCCTGGACCAGGGCAACAGAGTTGATCAGCACAAACAAAAACAATCCTAAAAAGGACACAGCCCTTGTCAGCGGCTTGTGTCCGTGCCTACCCGGAGCGTGTTCCACGGGACAATCGATCATAAGAACTCCCTGCGAACTATAGTGTAAGAATATTCCATTATCCTATCTCTTAACTGCGCGTCAAATAAGGGCTATCTGATATTGTCCGAAAAGATAGCCGCCAGGCATCAAAAATCCTGCAAAAGCATATTGTAAACTAATGGGGTGTTGCCCGTCTTCCCGCACGGCCAAATACTCCGATTTTCCCGGCATTGCGCGGGAATCTCAAGCACTGTACAGCATTTCGCGAATCAAATAAACGCTAAAATGAATCTGCATACCGGACTTCTTCGTTCAGAACGCCTGTAAGGGCGGCCCTCCTTTCAGGAATCTTCCCGGTTGAGCTTTGCCTCGTTTCCTGAGAGGTCCGACCTGTAATAAAGACTTTTATCCTTTATATAGACAAAAATGCTTTCTTCATCTTTCAGTAACTTTTGAATAATCAGGTCTGAAATGGGATCTTCAATATATCTCTGGATTGCCCGGCGAAGGGGGCGGGCCCCATAATTCCTGTTTTTACAGCATCTTTCCACGATCCAGGAACTGACCCCTCCCCCCAGTTTTATCCTGATATTACGTCCTGAAAGATTCTCATTCACCTGTTCCATCAACAGTTCCACAATCTCGGAAAGGGCTTCATCTTCCAGTGAATTGAAAATGAGAATTTCATCCAGGCGGTTAAGGAACTCAGGGTTAAAGAGTTTCCTGACCTCAGCCATGATCCTCTCTTCAATGATTCCGGCGTCCCTCTTCCCGCCGGTTGAAAAACCTACGCGGCTGGACCCTTCCAGGTAACGGGACCCGCAGTTGGAAGTGATGATAATGATTGTGTTTCTGAAATCAATGGTATTGGCGTGGGAATCTGTCAGCCTGCCATCTTCCATCACCTGCAGAAGAAGGTTGAACACATCAGGATGCGCCTTTTCTATTTCATCCATGAGCACTATGGAATAGGGGTTTCTCCTGATCCTGTCGGTAAGCTGCCCTCCCTGTTCATGCCCTACATAGCCGGGAGGGGAACCTATCATTTTCGCCACCGAATGCTTTTCCATGTACTCCGACATATCCAGCCGCACCAGGGACTTTTCGTCTCCGAAAAGGAATTCCGCCAGGCATTTTGCCAACTCGGTCTTGCCTACCCCGGTCGGGCCAAGGAAAAGAAACGACCCTACCGGCCGGTTCGGATTCCGCATTCCGGTACGGCTCCTCCTGATCGCCCTGCTGACAGCTGCCACTGCGTCCTTCTGGCTCACTATCCTCGAATTCAGAAAACTCTCCATGCGAAGCAGTTTCTCAATCTCTTCCTCCTTGACCGCCTCTACCGGTATGCCCCTCCAGCTGGAAATAACCTGTTCAATATGCTCCCTTTCAACAACCGGCTTTCTTGACTTTGTCTTCTTGCTGAGCTTCAGCCTGCTTCCCGCCTCGTCCATCACATCTATCGCCTTATCAGGAAGCTGCCGGTCGGTGACATAGCGGTTGCTGAGATAAACCGCAGCTGCCAGGGAGCTTTCTGAATACCTGACCCCGTGAAATTTTTCGTACTTTTCCTTGATCCCGTTGACTATTTCCAGGCTCTCCTTTTCATTCGGGGGCTCAATCCTTACCACCTGGAAACGGCGTTCCAGGGCACGGTCCCTTTCCATGAACTTGTTGAATTCCCTGGGCGTGGTAGCCCCGATGCACTGGAATTCACCCCTGGAGAGAGCGGGCTTCAAAATATTGGCGGCATCCATGGAACCTTCGGCTGAACCTGCGCCCACAATGTTGTGGATCTCATCAATAAACAGCAGCAGTTCCTGGTTGCCGGAAAGCTCAGCCATAATTTTTTTCAGGCGCTCCTCGAACTGCCCCCGGTATTTGGTCCCGGCAATCAGAAGTGAAAGATCAAGGCTCAGGATCCGCCGGCCCCGAAGCTGCCGGGGAACATCATTATCAAAAATCCTTTTTGCCAGGCCCTCGGTTATCGCGGTTTTTCCCGTACCAGGCTCCCCGACAAGAACAGGATTGTTCCTGGTCCTCCTGCAGAGGATCTGAATAATCCTCTCACACTCACGGTTCCGGCCGACAAGAGGGTCCAGTTCGTCCTTCCCAGCCATTTCGGTAAGGTCCCGGCAATATTCAGCCAGCAGCGATTCTTCAGGCGCTTCTTCCGCTACCTCCCAATCCGTATCCGGGACATGCGGGGCTTCTCCTGGTGAGGCCAGGATTTCCCTGACCGCTTCAGGATCAATGCCCCTGGAGGCGAGGAGGTCGTGGGCCGGTGAATTCTCTATCCGGAGCAGCCCCAGGAGAAGGTGCCTGGTGTCGACCGTGGGACTGCTCATGAAGGCAGCCTCTTCAAAGGCGCATATCAGTACCTGCCTTGATTCCGAATTAAATGTAATCTCCTCAGTGATTCTGCCTCTGCTGACCTCGGGGCTGCGCGCGGCAGCCCTTTTCCGCAACTCGTCCCTGACCAGCAGGACACCTCCATGCAGGCCTGCGAAGAGCTGGATGTCAGCCTTCATCAGTCCCAGCAGGATATGCTCGGCATTAATCGTAGAGGCCCCTGAAAGAGATGCTTCCTTTCTGGCATACAAGATTACTTCCCTGGCCTGATCAGTGTATTTTTCAAACATGGATTATTTGTATATTTTATCAATTTTCAGCTTTGGAGGGGCGGGAAAAAGACACAGCTTCCCGGGCAGTCGTTTCCGGGGATTATCAGCGTTCCCCATGAGCGGCCCGCTGCCGCCTATTTATCGCTTATCAGGCCGTTTTCCAGCTTTTTGACG
>CAZOGT010000130.1:0-8175 GCA_964579015.1 uncultured Acidobacteriota bacterium
AGGGAGAAATGCGGTAGCCATCACCTCAATGTCGGAAGGCCTGACATGCCTTGTCGGGGTTGTTCTCTATTTCTTAACCAGGGAGGTTATCGATTGGTCCCTGGCCCCCTTCCTGGCGGTGGGATCCATACTTTCCGTTCCGTTTGCAGCATTTACCGTCAAATATCTAAGAACAAGATACTTGAGGTTAACTATCGGCGTGACAACCCTGATCCTGGGCATTGCGACCCTGTTCAAGGCCTTCCATTAACCCAGCTGTATGCACTATTCAGCCTGGATATGATATAAACACAACTACTCAATATTTCCATCTCAAGGCCCGATCATGTCCGGTCTTTTTGAATTGCAAATGCACGGCGTACGGTTCTGTGAAGCACCGGCACCTGACAGGATTCTAAAACAAAAATGAAGCAGCCAGTAAACCTGATCGTACCGGAAAATCAATTTACCGAAGCAAGGGAATACGCCAATTCCCTGGTATCCATCCAGATTTCGCAGCGTTCGCTGTGTGATCTTGAGCTTATTGCCACCGGAGCTTTTTCGCCTCTCGATACATTCATGGGGAAAGCCGATTACGAAAGCGTACTTGACAGGATGCGCCTGGCTGACGGATCCCTCTTCCCCATCCCGATCACTCTTCCGGTCAACCAGGGAGAGGGGATTGAGGAAGGCGCGGACATAGCCCTCCGGGATGCCAACAACAATCTTCTTGCCTGCCTGAAAATCGAAGAAATGTTCCAGTGGGACCGGGATAAGGAATGCAGAATGGTGCTGGGGACCAATGATGAACGCCATCCGCTGGTGGCTGAAATGCACAGCTGGGGATCCCACCTGGTTTCGGGAAGGCTCTCCGTTTTGCAGCTTCCGGTGTACCGGGATTTCACTGATTTAAGGCACACGCCTGCCGAAACCCGGAAGAGGCTGGCCGCCCTCGGAAAAGACGCCTTGCCGGTCATTGCATTCAAGACCCGCACCCCTGTACACAGGGCCCATGAGGAAATCCTGAAGCAGGCGATTGAGAAGACCGGCGGAACCATCCTGTTTCATCCTATTGTGGGAGTCACAAAGCCCGGGGATCTTGACACCTTCACTCTCGTAAGGTCCTGCCAGGCGCTGGAAGAAAAAATGTCAGGCCAGGGTAGATTCATGCTTTCCCTCTGCCCGCTGGCTATGCGCTTTGCCGGCCCCAGGGAAGCCCTTCTCCATGCCATTACCTGGAAGAATTACGGAGCCGACACAGTCATAATCGGCCGCAGCCATGCCTGCCCCGGAACCGACAGTAAAGGAAACCTTTTTTATGAACCCTCGGCCGCCCGGGAGCTGGTCCGTGAATATGCAGAGGAGATTGGAGTCAGCCTTCTCGACATCGAGGAATTAAGGTATTCACCTTCCGAGAAGAAATACATGACCACTGGTTCAGAGGCCGGAGACGAGAAGATTGCAGGTACCGTCCCCATATCCTTCAGCCTGATCAGGAGCGAATACCTGGACAAGGGTAGAGAGCTTCCCGAACACCTGGTCAGCCGGGAGACCGAAGGCATAATAAGGGAATTTTATCCTCCCCGGCATGAACAGGGGGTCTGCATATGGTTTACGGGATTGAGCGGTTCCGGGAAATCGACTATTGCCGAGATCCTGAATAGCCTTTTAAGGGAAAACGGGAGGAGGACAACCCTGCTGGACGGAGACGTTGTCAGGACCCATCTATCCAAAGGGCTCGGATTCAGCAAGGAGGACAGGGACACCAATATCCGCAGGATCGGATGGGTGGCCGCTGAAATCGTCAGCCACCGGGGAACCTCCATCTGCGCGGCCATCAGCCCCTACAGGGCTGTGCGCAACGAAGTCCGCAACATGTGCGGACAGGACCGCTTCGTGGAAGTGTTTGTGGATACCCCCCTGGAAGTCTGCGAACAGCGCGACGTCAAAGGCCTCTACGCCAAGGCAAGAAGGGGCGAAATCAAGGGGTTTACCGGAATAGACGACCCCTATGAAAATCCTGAGAGAGCGGAAATAACCCTGGATACGGTTAATAATTCCCCTTCGGAAAACGCCCTGAGAATAGTGGGCTTCCTTAGAGACAAAGGCTTCCTTAAATGATCGGCTGAATCAGTCCCCCTGGTACAGGTAAACTCTAACCCGGCGGCAAAGCTAATTTGGGAAAACATTCTACCTTCCGGGAAAATCATATTTCAGGCTGAAGGTGTTCGCCGGCGAATCCCAGATGCGGTCCAGGACAGGAGAATAGGTAGTAAAATCTATCCGGTCTTCACCGGGAATGAACTTCATCTTGACCAGCCATCCGTTCCCTCCGTTTTCTTCACCCTGGTAGTCAAACAGGATTTCATTGACCGTTTTTCCATGATCATTAACACTTTCCACCCTGTTGGCACCGGTAACGTGGCCGCAAAAAACCAGGTTTATGTTTTCGTGACGGCGAATAAAATTTTCCCAAAGCCGGTCTCCGGCATAACCGTCCAGGCCATAAGGCATTGGATGGTTCATACGTCCCCTCATATTCAGGTGAGCATGGGTCACAAGAATTACAGGGGTATTTTCATGCTCCCTGATCACAGCATCAGCCCATTCAATCACTTCAGCCCCGGGAGCAAAATTGAGGCTCAAAACCATGAACCTGGCGCCTCCCCCTTCAAAGAAACAATAGTTGCTGGAGTTCAGCCCATCCATTCCTCCCCCGTACCATTCCCTTCCCGCGAAACGCTGCGGACCGAAATATTTCTCGTAAAGATCAGTCTCCCACGTCGTGATTTCACCCCGGTGCACCACATCATGATTGCCGGGGACCACGCTGTAGGGTATCGGGGCTCGGCTTCATCAAACACCAGGTGGGCACGGTGCGCGATTTCCCATTCTTCCTCCACCTCAGAATTCTGGACCATGTCGCCCAGGTGAATGACAAACCGGGTATTCTCCTCCTCAATGTTCTCGGCGACCCAGCTGGTCTGGGCCAGGTAGGTATCAGGATACTTCTCTGAATAGTTCTGGGTGTCCGGGAGCAGGATCACGGTAAACGGTTGATTGTCCTGGACCTGGCAGGAAAGCGTCCCTGTAATGGCCAGGATCAGAAGAAGGATCAGCTGGCAGGTTTTGATTGAAAATTTTTTCATGCTGCAAAAATTAAACCAGAATCATCCCTGAAAATACAGTACGAAGCCGAATTGTTACAAACAGGGCCTGAAATTCCTGCTTGCCGGAAAACCTGCACCATCAGCCAGCAGACTTGCTGCGCATCCTTTTTTCTTCCGGCCGGCTGCTGTAGAATCCGGTTATGCATAGACTACTGTTATTCTTTTGCACTATGATCTGTGCCGGACTTTCCCCGGCAGGAGAAAGCCTTGCAAAAGCAAAAAACAACGTTTCCATGGAACCTCCTGCTGTCAACCTTTCTCCCGGCCCCGAATATGGCGGGGAGTTCCGGATATTCCAGGGCATCCCCGGCATTGAACGCAGCCGCGGCGGACGCCTCTGGGCGGCATGGTATGGCGGCGGGGACACCGAAGGGCCCGACAACTATGTCATGCTGGTGACGAGCGCTGATGACGGCGAATCCTGGTCCGACCTGAGGCTGGTCATTGACCCTGACGGTGAAGTCAGGGCCTTCGATCCCTGCCTGTGGGTGGACCCGGCCGGCAGGATGTGGCTGTTCTGGGCCCAGGCCCACCATTTCTGGGACGGGCGGGGCGGAGTCTGGGCTGTTTCCACCAGCCAGCCTGACCAGGAGAACCCGGAATGGTCAGCACCGCTCCGCCTGGCGGACGGCGTAATGATGAACAAGCCGACAGCCCTGAAAAACGGTAACTGGCTGCTTCCCGCCGCGGTCTGGAATATTCCGGTCAGGGGAGGAGGCCCGGACTTTGAATATGACATGGGGGAACTGATCGGTTCCAACGTCATCTCCTCAGTAGACCGGGGATCAACCTGGAAGCTTTGGGGGCAGGCCCATATCCCCGGCGTCGCCTGTGATGAACACATGATTGTTGAAAAAAAAGATGGTTCGCTATGGATGCTGGCCAGAACAGACTACGGCATAGGGGAGAGCAGGTCAATGGACGCGGGGAAGACCTGGTCCCCTGGCACTCCCAGCCGGCTTCGCCACATATCCAAGGCCCGCTTCTGCATCAGGCGCCTGCAGTCCGGGAACCTGCTCTTCATCAATCACAGCCCACCCGACGGAAAAACCAGGTCCCACCTGACAGCCTTCCTTTCTGATGACGACGGGGAAACCTGGCGGGGAGGACTGGTCCTGGACGCGCGCAAGGGGGTCTCCTACCCTGACATTACTGAAGGTGAAGACGGCAGGATCTACTGCATATATGATTTCTCGCGCCGGGACGAAATGGAGATCCTGATGGCGGTATTCACCGAAAAAGATATCCTCAGCCAAAATATTTCACCCGGGTCCAGGACCAGGGTCCTGGTCAACAAAGCCACCGGGCAACGGAATCTCAACAGGCAGCAGGCGCGAGACACTGTCTCAGCGGCATTGCCTCAAACGAAAAGAAGGGAAAAATGAAGCGTCCTCCACATGATGATTCGTACATATCGGAGTTAAGGGAACTGTTCCCCGTAACCAGGGAGTGGAATTATCTGTACAACGGCGGCATCCATGCCTGTCCCAGGCCCGTGGGTGACGCCATGCGGGCATTCATCACCGCATGGGAAAAGGGGGGCCGTGATGCCTGGCCTTCCGCCTATGAAAAATTCAACAGGCTGAAGGAGAAATTCGCCGCCCTTATCGGCTCCGATGCCGGAAATATCGTGATAACTGAATCTACAAGCTCCGCCCTGAACATGGCGGCAAGGATCCTCAATCCGCGGAAGGGGCAGAATGTAGTTCTGTCGGACCTTACTTTCATGAGCGACTCCTATGCCTGGCTGGCCGGCCATCCCGATATCGAGGTAAGGTTCGTTGAAAACCGGAACGGGATAGTCTACCCTGAAGATATCCTGGCCCGGGTGGATGAAAACACCCTGGCCGTAAACCTCTGCGCGGTCACAGCCGGAAACGGCTTCCGCTTCAACCTGGAGGAGGTCGCCTCGGCCCTTCCCCCCGGAGACCCGCCTCTCCTGATTGATGCTTCGCAGGCCCTGGGGGCCGTGAAGATGGACGTCTCCCGGCCCCACCTGGATTTCCTTGCCTCTACCGCCGGCAAGTGGCTGATGGGGCCTTCAGGAATCGGTTTCCTGCATGTCAGCGATCGATTCATGACAGCTGATCCCCCGTCTGCCGGCTGGCTCTGCGCGTCCAACAACCGGGATTGGGATGTCAGAAAATGCCTGCTGTATGGAGACGCCAGGCGTTTCCAGGGCGGAATCCCCAACCTGGTGGGGGCGGTCGGAGCCCTGGCCGCGCTGGAGCTGATCGAAGAGATCGGCATGGATTTTATCGAGAACCGCATATCAGCGCTTGCCGGCTACGCCCTCGCTGCATTGAAAGAACTTGGCCTGGACATCCGGACTCCGAATCAAGCGGAACAGAGGGCCGGCCTGGTATTCTTTAAAATCCGGGACGCGAAACATCTCTACCGGAGACTGCAGGACGCGCGTATTTACTGCGGATGCTTCATGGGAGGGATACGCATTGATCCCAATTTTTACAACACCTTCCAAGAAATCGATCAGTTCGTGGCAGTCGTAAAACAGTTCACGGGAAAAAACCAGTAGGCCGGACCGGGAGATTCCTCATTCCCCCGTCACCGCAGCAGGAATACCTGAAGCCCGGGCTGCCCCCTGTGACCGCCAGTTCCCTGGAATCACTCAATGCCCATGTATTGGAGGCTGACCAGGACCGAGCCATCATCATTGACGCCGACGTTGCAGTTCAAACTTTCCTGGCCCTTCTCAGCTATGAACGTGTTCATCACCTCGGTCTTGTTTTCGAGCCCTATGGCATAGCCGGCTGCTTTGGCCTTTTCCAGGTAGAAGCTGTAGGCTTCCTCAGGAGTACCGGATGACTTCAGCATCACCCCGATACCTCCGCCAATGTTCGAGGACTGGACAGGGGTACACCCCGGGCAGGCGGGGAAATCACCCTCCAGCTCGACCGGGTAATCAACGCCTTCGTCCGAGGCCTTCATCTCAAACACCCCGTCCTCGCCGGACATCTTTATTCCTCCCCCTTCTTTATCGAGCCTGAGGCTGTTGCCCCCGGGAAGACTGATGGCGAGATCATCGTCTTCAGGCTCTGAAGAGCCGCAACCGGCTGTTGCCGCAACCAGGACCAATATAAAAAAAGCAACTCCTGAACACTTGAAGGCACCCTCGAATGACATTCCGCAACTCCTTGTGAAAACCAGCATCTGCCCAGGGCAACATCCCCCTTCAGCAAATACCGGGTTAAAAATAACTGTCTCCATTCTTGTCGGAAAAAGCTTTCCGGCCGGCAACCCCCGCGGGACTGCGCGGCGAAACAGGCTATGTCCATTTATCCGTATAGCTATTCCTGAAATCCCGGAAGCGTGCAAAAATCTCCTCCAGATCATCGGAGACTATCAGCAGCTGGTAGTGCTCTTTCCTGAGGAAACCCTCCCCCAGGCAGTGCCCCAGAAAATCAAGCAGCCTGTCGTAGTATCCGCAGACGTTGTATATGGCGCAAGGCTTTGCATGATATCCCAGCTGCAGCCAGGCCAGGGATTCAAAAATCTCTTCAAACGTCCCGTATCCGCCGGGAAGAGCAATAAAGGCGTCGGAAAGATCCGACATCTTCTGCTTCCTTTCGTGCATGGTATCGACTATATGGAGAGCCTCCAGCTCAATATGGGATACCCTCTCGTAGATCTTCCTCGGGATGACCCCGGTTACTGATCCGCCCCTGCTCACACAGGAGCGGGCCAGCGTACCCATCAGCCCGGCTGTTCCGCCTCCGTACACAAGGCCGACGTCATTAAGGGCCAGAAATTCTCCGGTCTTGCGTGCGGCTTCCCCGTATTCAGGCCTCGAACCCGGCTTGGACCCGCAGTTGATACAGACCCTCTTCAATGGAACACCCACTATCTCTTCTGCTTCCTGCTAAGGGCCATTGTGTGTTCAATCAAATCGCGCCCGCCGGGAAGCCCGTGCCCCGGCACCACAATCTCAGCATCCTTGAACCGTTCCTGCAATTTCTTCAAGGTGTCCGGATAGGCCTTTAAATCAGCTTCCGCGATGTTTCCGAGGTCCGCGGCCTCCCTGGACCTTACCAGGCATCCGGCAAAAAGCACCTTTTCATCAGGGATCCAGGCCACGATATTATCGTCCGTGTGCCCGGGTCCCGGATGGAAGAGTTCGACCCTGAGATCTCCGCAATAGAGTACTTTTTCCCCTGAAAAACTGTTTTTGGGAATCAAGCTCCCCTGATCATAAAGTTTTATGGTTGTCTGATGGAAAGCCCAGGATTCCGCCCCCAGCTCATGGGCAGCACCAAGCCCTCCTGAACAATCCTGGTGATAATGAGTTGACACGGTGTAATCAAGGGATGCTCCGGATTTGCTGTTGATCCACTCGGCAATCGACCTTGTCTGATCATCATTCCACGGCAAATCGATCAACATGGCGGAATACCCGCTGATAACGATCAGGCCGTTCCCGGTTACCGGGCCCTCATAATCAGGAAGCTCTGCCCGGGCATTGTACAGCCAAACCCTGGCGGTGAGCCGGCTCACGGTGACGTCGGAAGAAAGCTCAATAACTTCACCCTCCGGCCCCTGTGCCGCCGCAAGTCCAACAGTAAAAAAGAATACAAGGCAACACGCCCCAATCAGCCTGTTATTCATGAAACCCCCTCCTCCTTTTCAACCACATAAAAACAACTTTCATGATTTTAATCCGACTTCAAAAAAAATAACAGCACAAAATCATCCCGCATTCCCCGGGGTATACATGCACCGGTATTCTTTCCATTTGACCTGAGCTGGCTTACAATACCCGGTAGGAGTAATTACTAATGAAAAAATACCTGTCACTTCTGCTTTTTCTGCTGCTTGTTTCACCCCTCTCAGCCCAGGATGAGGAGACCAATTACGAAGAATCCCTGGTTCCCGGCTATACCCTCCCGGATGTCCTTGTAACTTCATCCGGAGAGCGGATCACCGACAGCTCGGGGTGGATCAAAAAAAGGCGCCCTGAGATCCTGCAGCTATTCAGGGACCATGTTTACGGAAACATCCCTGAGGGTCA
>CAZOGT010000131.1:0-8103 GCA_964579015.1 uncultured Acidobacteriota bacterium
TCCATCCCGGGTGGTGACACCTGAGGATGCAGTGGCCGCCATTGAGCTGTGCCGGGCTGAACTCCGTTCAGTACTGGAAAAGAGAGAGGTCGTGCTCTAACCCGGATTTCTCACCAGCCTGCTGCTGCCCTGTGGAAACCGGTAAGAAATCCGGGATAACCGGAATATTCGAGCGGCATGAGGCGGGTTGAATGGAGATGATGTGAAGCGCACCGTTTTAATTTTCTGCCTGTTATCCGGGTACATGGTACTTTTTTTTCACCTTGGGTCCATGCCTTTTTTTGGGGCTGATGAGCCCAGGTATGCCCGGATAGGGCAGGAGATGCTGGAGAGCGGGAATTTCATTACTCCGACCCTTGATCAGCGGCCCTGGCTGGAAAAGCCTCCCTTCCTTTACTGGATGGAATCCGCAAGCTATGCCCTGTTCGGCATCAGCGAAGGTTCCGCCCGCCTGCCGAACGCCCTCCTGACCCTGCTTGCCGCTCTGGGGATCGGGTACCTGGGTTGGAGAATCACTGGTGAAGCCTGGTGCGGCGTGTTCTCCTACATGGTATTGATCTCCTCATATTTCTTTGTGATCTTCGGAAGGGCAGCCAGCACCGACATGGCCTTTACCGTGCCTTATGCCCTGATGCTCGTTTCCGCTTTTCTCGCACTCGAAGAAGAATCTCCGGCCTGGGCCGGCCTGGCCGGAGCCTGGGGAGCGCTCGCTGTCCTTGCCAAAGGCCCGGTCGGTATTGTGCTGGGAGCCGGTACCATTCTGGTCTATCTTTTGATCCTGCGCAGGGTGCCTACGGTAAAAATCCTCCTGGCATTTTTTCTGGTCCTGGCCGCGGTTTCGCTTCCATGGTTTATCCTGGTCTGGATTGCAAACGGGGAGAATTTCTTCCTGACCTTTATCGTCAACCACCATATTGCCAGGTTTGTCACTGACCTGCACCACCACAGCCAGCCTTTCTGGTATTACGTCCCGGTCCTGGTCTTCGGATTTTTCCCCTGGTTTTTTTTCCTTTTTCCGGCGGCCCGTGATTTCCTCCGGGAAAAAAAGGACGTGTCCAGCCCTGAATTCAGGCTGCGGCTTTTTCTCTGGCTCTGGGCATTGATTCCCCTGGTCTTCTTCAGCGCCTCCGCGGCCAAGCTTGCCGGTTACATCCTTCCCTCCATTCCGGCCATGGCCCTGCTGGTTTCCCTGGAGTGGATGAGGTACCGGGACAACCACCGCCTGTTTGCAAAAGGCGTTACCCTGCAGGTGCTGCTGGCTTCCTTCGCCCTGCTCCTGGCTGCCGGTTTCCCGGTGGGGGCGAAACTGGAATATGGGCAGTTTGAATTCGGCCTGGCAGCCGGTATTCCCCTTGCGGCCGGTATACTGCTGGGCCTCTGGTGGGGAAGAAAGGGTGCCATACCCATTGCTTTTATGGCGATAGCCGGGGGCATGATCGTCTCCATGGCCGCTCTTTTTGCGGTTGGGTCCCCGGTGATAGCAGAGTACCATTCAACCGCCGGCCTGGTTTCGACAGTGGATAATGAAATCTCAGAGCAGCGTCCCCTGGTCCAGTACCGTTTCTTCCACCATACCGCTATATACTATACCGGAGGGCGGATTACCCCTGCTTCGCTGAACAGCCCCCTGGAAATGGCTGACTACATCGGAAAACATCCCCAGGAAGAGTATTTCCTGCTCACAACCCGGCATGGGTGGGAGGAGTTCCACGGCATCCAGGGGACAGAGATTATCGGCTCAGCGGGCAAACTCTACATCTTGAAACTCCGGAACCAGGACCGGAAGCTGGCGGAGAGGATAAGGGTATCCATCAAGTAGTCCCCCGGGCCCGGATTTCGGGAACCCCGGCGGTTTTCCGGTGAAAAATCAGGGTTAAGGGACATGAAGGATCCCGGACCTTGAGTTCACCCTTGAACGCGGTAGAATCCCCGCTCTCAGGAGCACGCTGAGAGCCGCTGGCGAAAGCTCCCCGAAAGGGTTGTTGAATCAAGTTAATTTCGTGTAATATCGAGGCAGTCAACGGTCTTGAAAAGTAATGCTCGAAGGAGAAGGTACATGCCCCTAAGGCTCTATAACACCATGTCCAGGACCCAGGAAGAATTTGTCCCCCTTGTTCAAGGGGAAGTGAAGATGTATACCTGCGGTCCGACAGTGTACCACTATGTCCATATCGGCAATTTCCGGACCTTCATTTTTCAGGATATTCTGCGCAGATACCTGATTTACAAGGGTTATCGTATGACCCACGTGATGAATGTGACCGACGTGGAAGACAAGATCATTGCCAATGCCCGGGCCCAGGGCCTTTCGATTCATGACTACACCCGGAAATATGAAGAGGCCTTTTTTGAAGACATGCAGGCCCTGCGGATTCAGCGCCCCGAGATTATGCCCAGGGCTACCGACCATATTGAAGAAATGATAAGCCTCATTTCCAGGCTCAGGGAGAAAGGCCTTACCTACGAAAGGGATGGTTCTACCTACTTCAGCATAGACAGGTTTAAAAGTTATGGCCGCCTTTCAGGAGTCGAGGTCGACAGTATATCGTCATTCGAGCAGGTTGATGAAGATGAATACTCAAAGGAGAACCCCCGTGATTTCGTTCTCTGGAAAGGCGACAGGGAAAAGGAGGAATCATGGGAATCTCCTTTCGGCAAAGGACGCCCCGGATGGCACCTGGAATGCTCGGCCATGAGCATGAAGTATCTCGGTGAGACATTTGATATTCATTGCGGCGGGGTTGACCTGGTTTTTCCTCACCATGAAAATGAAATAGCCCAGAGTGAAGGAGCTACCGGAAAACCATTTGTAAAATACTGGGTCCATGGCGCTCACCTGATTGTTGAGGGGCAGAAAATGTCCAAGTCCCTGGGTAATTTCTATACCTTGAGGGATCTCCTGGAAAAAGGGTACAACCCTCTCGCTCTCAGGTTCCTCCTGTCTTCGGTCCATTACCGGAAACAGCTCAATTTCACGTTTGACGGGGTGGCCCAGGCCCAGTCGGCCATTCAGAGGGCCAATGATTTTATTATAAGGTCAGCTGAAATCGCGGATGAAGGCCCGGTGTCGGCTGAGGTGGAGGCCCTGGTAAGCGGTGCGCTTGAAGGTTTTGAATCAGCCATGGATGATGACCTGAATACATCAGCGGCACTTGCCGCGGTCTATGAACTGATTCGTGAAGTCAATACCCTCCTGGATAGACGGAAGATGAATAGAGGGGACAGGGATGCGGTCCTGGATTTCCTGAAGGCCGTAAACATGGTTTTCGATGTTTTCAGCCTCGAACAGGAGGTCCTGGAGGACCAGGACATCCTTGAACTGATAGAAGAGCGTAATACCGCCCGGAAAAACAGGGATTTTAAAAGGGCTGATCAAATAAGGGATATGCTGCTGGATAAGGACATAGTGCTGGAAGATGCCAAGGAGGGTACCCGATGGAAGAGAAGGATTTAGGATTATTACCTGCCGACGTTCATTCTACCTTGAAGAAGTATATGCTGGCTGATGGCCTGGACCTGGTAATGGATTTGGGCAGAAGCCGGGGATCCAGGATCTTCAATTCCCGGGATAACAGCTGGTATCTCGATTTTTTCGGCTGTTTTGCCACCATTCCGCTCGGCTACAACCACCCCCGGATGTGCAGCCCTGAAGCAGTGGAGGCCCTGGGGCGGGCGGCAGTCCAGAAGCCGTCCAATTCAGACGTATATTCAGTGGAAATGGCGGCCTTTGTCGACACCCTGGGCCGGGTGGCTCTGCCCGGGTTCATGAAGTACATGTTTTTCATTGACGGCGGGGCCCTGGCTGTTGAGAATGCCATGAAGGCCGCTTTTGACTGGAAGGTTCGGAAAAACCTGGAAAAGGGTATTGAAGAAGAAAAAGGATACCAGGTAATTCATTTCAAGCAGGCGTTTCATGGCCGGTCTGGATATACCCTGTCCCTTACCAATACCGCTGATCCCAGAAAGACCCGGTATTTCCCGAAATTCAAATGGCCCAGGATATTGAATCCCAAGTGTACGTTTCCCCTGGAGGGCGAGAGCCTGGCCGGGGTCATCAGGGACGAAGAGGAAGCCCTGTCCCAGATCATGACGGCCATTGAACGGAATCCCGGCGATATTGCAGCCATGATCATTGAGCCGATCCAGGGCGAAGGGGGAGATAACCATTTCCGGCCGGAATTTCATCAGGCCTTGCGAAGGGTCTGCGACGACTATGACATCCTCCTGATCCATGATGAGGTGCAGACCGGTATGGGCGCGACCGGAAGGATGTGGGCATGCGAGCATTATGCTGAACCTGACCTGCTGGTGTTCGGCAAGAAAATGCAGGTCTGCGGAGTCATGGCCGGCAGCCGGCTTGACGAAGTCCCGGATAATGTTTTCCGGGTAGCCAGCAGGATAAATTCGACCTGGGGAGGAAATCTGGTGGACATGGTCAGGTCCAGGATGCACCTTGAAATCTACGAACAGGAGAATACGGTCAACGAGTGCGCCAGGCTGGGACGAATCCTGTTGGAAGGCCTGCTCAACCTCCAGGAAATGTACCCCGACCTGGTTTCAAATGCCCGGGGCAAGGGGCTCTTTTGCGCCTTTGACCTCCCTGACAAGGGGATCCGCGACCGCTTCCTGAAAAAGCTATTCGCCAGGAAGATCCTGATACTCGGCTGCGGAGAAAGGGCCATCAGGTTCAGGACGGCATTGAATATTCCGGAAGATGATTTGATGGAGGGATTGCAGATCATCGGGGAAGCCCTGGCCGAAGAACGGATGTAGCACTCCCGGGCCGGCAGGAACTCCTGATCCGCAAACGTCCGCTGCCGTCCTCCTGATAAACACTCTCAGAGTGGTGCCTGCTGTTTCCCTGGTTCGTTTTTCCCTTTCCCCGGACGTTATTGCAGGTATGACGGAACTATATACGTATTACGGAAAAGTGGGCAGGATCAGGGCCTGGCTGGTGGAGAAATCAGGCGAGCCCCTGGGGGCTTGGGGTGAATGGGCGGCATTAAGGTATTTCCGGAAAAAAGGCTGGGACCTGGTAGCCAGGAACTGGGCTACCAGGTCAGGGGAGATAGACCTGATTTTCCTTGACCGGAAAACCCTGGTTTTTGTGGAGGTGAAGACCAGGAAGAATCCGGGAACCCATTCCGCTGAGGATAATTTCAGCCCCGGCAAGCTGGACCGGATGGAGGCGCTGGCCTGGAGTTTCATGGAGCGTTTTGAGCTGTCCGGTATCCCTGTGAGGTATGACCTGGCAGCAGTCGAGACCGAAGACCGCAGGACTTACCGCCTCAGGCACTACCAGTCACTGGGTGACTGGTAGGCTGCTTTTTTCGCCGACGGCCTTTCCATGGAGTCCCCGGCTTACAGGCTCCAGGATTACCGATAATCCGGCACGGTAATTTGTTGCCGTGAATATTGATTCCTGCCAGATTTTTCGGCATAATAGGGTTTCCTTTAAAATAGAGCGGGAATAGCTCAGCTGGTAGAGCGCGACCTTGCCAAGGTCGAAGTCGCGGGTTCGAGTCCCGTTTCCCGCTCCATCCTTCCCCAAAAGTCTTCCAGGGTATTCCGCAGGCTTGCCCTGTCGGAGACAGCTTCAGGATTCCAGTAGGATGGGAACAATGATCTGTAGCTGTATTGGGTAAACCTGTCGTCAATCAGCAGGATGGAGCCGTAGTCATTCCCTGAACGGATCACCCTGCCGGCTGCCTGCAGGACCCGGGTCATCCCGGGAACCAGGTAGGAAAAATTGAACCCGTTCATGCCCTTGCCGTCGAAATACCTGCGGATACTGTCCCGTTCCTCCGATATTCCCGGAAGCCCGACCCCTACCACGGCAACCCCGGTCAGCCTCTCGCCGACCAGGTCTATTCCTTCCCCGAATACCCCTCCCAGTACCGCCATTCCGATCAGGGTTTCAGGGTTGTCAGCGGTGAACCTGGAGAGAAAGTCCGAACGTTCCCCGTCGCTCATGCCGGGCACCTGGCGCAGAATTTCTCCCCGGAGAGCGCTGGATCCCCCGCTGCCGGCCGGATCAGGGTCCAGGATTTCCGCTGCTATCTCAAGGTAGGCATAGGACGGAAAAAAGACCAGGTAATTGCCCTTTCTGGAGTTGACGAAATCAGTGATTACCTCCGCAAGCCCTCCCAGTGATTTTTCCCTATCAAGATACCTTGTCGACAGCGAGCGGTAGACAAGGGTGCAGAGCTTTTCCGGAGGATAGGGGGACGGCATCTCCAGGAACAGTGCGTCGTCACTGCATCCGTTCAGGCGCCGGTAGTATTCCATCGGCTGCAGGGTCCCGGAAAGGAAAATCGCGGAATGGCAGGTGTCGAGGGTTGCCTTCAGTCCGCCGGAGGGGTCCATGCAGAATAACTTTATCAGGGAGTCAGCGGACGGCTCTTTCTCTCCCTCCGGCTGGAGCAGGAGCCGGTATTCAGGACCGAAGGACTCTGATATCAGCAGGAAATGGCCGAATTCGCACCAGGCGCTAAAGAGGTCTTCCCTTATGCCGGGATCCAGGGATACATCCTTCACCAGTATCTTTTCAATCTCAAGAACCAGGCCCTGGAGTGCTTCCAGGAAAAGGGGGTCAGGCTCAGCAGGCCTGCCGGGACCCGGCCTGTAGATTCCCGGAAATAAATCATCCGCCTTTCTCAGGAGGTTCTGCAGCCTCCTTTTTCGCCTGGTTCTCCCCTTCAGATTCAAAAACAGGGATCGCTTGATGCTGGCGGAAAAGTTCTCCCTGGCGCGGTCAGCGAGGTTGTGGGCCTCGTCCACGATAATCGCGCTTTCCTCAACCGCCCCGGGCAAAACCCCGGCGGCCACAGCAGGGTCAAATACATAGTTGAAGTCGCAGATTATGCAGTCAGCCCACTTATGCAGTTCTCTGGAAAAAGCGTAGGGGCAGATGTTGTGTTCAGCACTGATTGCTTCAATCCTGGCCCTGGTGAAATTCTCCCGGCTGAAAAACTCATCCCGGGCTTCATCAAGCCGGTCGTAGTAACCCCTGGCATACTCGCATTCCTCTCCGGTGCAGACCCCGCCTCCCGTGCACATCTTCTCCTTCGCCGACAAGGTGACGGATACTATCTTCCCGCCTTTTTCCCTGATCAGCTCAAGGCATGATTCGGCGATTTCCTGTCCGGTCGTCCTTGCCGTCAGGTAGATGGCCTTGCTTATTCCCCCGGCCGGGAAGGCCTTGACTGCGGGATAAAGAGTGGCCACGGTCTTTCCTGTCCCGGTTGGAGACTGAACCAGGAGCTGCCCGGCCCGGGTGATGGTCTTCCAGGCGGCGACAGCCAGGTCTCTCTGCCCGGCCCGGTATTCAGGAAAAGGGAAGGGGACTTCAGAAAGAGACGCATCCCTCTTGTCCCGCCAGGCATTCATTCTTTGGTTCCAGCTGATAAGGCGGCCGGTTATCTCCCTGAAAAACTCCTCCAGTTCACAGAATTTCAGGGCCCTTCTTTCCTCATGCACGTCCCTGTTGACCAGGCTGGCGCAGGTGACCTGGACTTCAATTTCAGAGAGATCATGTTTGCACGAGTAACAGTAGGCGTAGAGCATGGCCTGTGCCCAGTGAACGGAAGACTCCCTTTCCGCGAAACTTTCCAGTTCGTAATAGGTGGTCTTGATTTCTTCAATCAAGACCGGGCTCCGGTCAGCCCAGACTCCATCGATTCGGCCGTTGATGGTGACCCTGATATCATCTGCTTCCAGGACATGGACAACCGGGACCTCCTTTAAATATCCGGAGGGACGGGTTTTCTGGATCCTGCGGTGGGCCATGGTGCCCTCTCGGGAATTTCCGAACGAGCCTGCCAGGCGGTTCAGGTCTCCCCGCCTGCCCCATTCTTCCGCCAGGGCACCAACTGAAATCTTAATCTCCTGCATGGGTGTGAACCTTTGTGAGCATGATAACCCATTTTCAATTGACGATTGTGGCATAAGCTTCCAGCTTATGAATTTGCCATTGGCCATTGTGGCATAAGTTTCCAGCTTATGAATCTGCCAATCGCCATTGTGGCATAAGCTTCCAGCTTATGAATTTGCCATTCGCCATTGTGGCATACCATCCTCGGACCTGTGCCGCGGCAGCGGCAC
>CAZOGT010000132.1:0-8027 GCA_964579015.1 uncultured Acidobacteriota bacterium
GCTTCAAGTATCCCTTGACAAAAAATCCTTCGATCCAGAGGGAGAGTTCTCCGGTATAGGCCTCGCCAGCGGCAGCGCCGGTTCCGTCGAATTCAACCATATAATTCAGCGGGGTCCCGCCCAACGGCAGGGTGGAGATTTGATCCCCAGCGCTGCCCGGGGTTACCAGCATTGAGATGCCGGGAATAGCAATGTCACTGGAAATCTCAACTTTTCCAATCGGCCCGAACCCGGGAGGGGTGCCGCCGTACCAGGGAAGTTCCCTCAGGTAAGCGGAAAAGTGTCCTCCTGGAGCAATCACAAAGTCGCAGTTTGCAACCGGATTCCCGTTTTCGTTAAAAAGGATCACACTTACGTTGGCTGCTGTTCCTGTAATGCCGGCATCAGGGTGGGCCAGGGATAGGCCGACATCGGCGAAAGAATCAAAAGGCAGGGAAGTGATCAGGAATTCCTGTGATTCAGGCACCCCGACTGCGTCCATGAGAGTTGAACCGTTAAAGGAAAAGTAGGAAAGGTTCCCTTCAAGGTGGTTGTCCAACGACCAGTCATCGCTGAGAAACATTGCGTATCCGACTTTGAAGGCTGATTCTGTTATCAAAAAGACCTTAGTCGAGTCGGGTGGAATTGACACAGTCACTATTCCATTTGAATTTAGCCCGTTTACGGATGCTTCCCATAAGTCGCCTGCCGCCCCGGTGAAGAGCAACATATTTCCGCTGTAGGGAAGCGTGCCCCGGTTGGTAACCGCAATGCTGGCTGTGTATGTATTTTCGCCGAAGGGTCCGGCAAAGACCTGGGTGAATACCAGGTCCTTTTTGGGGTAAAGCGACTGGCTGAGTCCGCTGACAGTAAAGCAAAGCAGCAGGCAGATGCCCGTCACGATAGCGAAAATGAGAGATTTTTTAGTTCTGGTCATGATGCTCCTCCCAATCATTACCTGATAATCAACAGGATTTAAAGAGTTTATAATAGCAATAGATTATCACTAAACTTCAGAAAATCAAGATAAAAATAGGGGGGAGTGCATGAGGCCGGAGATTTGCCTGTCCTCTTCCGGGTGGCAGTGATGGAAGGCATTTCGGAGTTCAGGGAGGATAATTGGTGATCCTCCCTCAGAACTATCCGCACCAGGTCCTGGCGTTCTGGAACATCCTGAGCCAGGGGGAAGCCTTCAACTCCTTCTTCCATTCTTCGGGCATCCAGCCCCACTGCCATTTTAAAAAGGCCCTTTCCGGGTGGGGCATCATAGCCAGGTGCCTGCCGTCAGGCGAACAGAGCCCGGCGACGCCCGCGGGAGAGCCGTTGGGGTTGAACGGGTAGGCTTCGGTGGCCCTGTTCAGGTCATCGGCGTAGCGAACCGGGGCGAGGTTTTCCTCAACAATCCGGCTGAAGATCTTCCCGTCAGGGAAATAAGCCTTTCCTTCACCATGGGCGACCCAGACTCCCAGGGTGGATCCTGACATTCCCCGGAGCATGATGGCGGGGCTTTCATTGATCCTGAGTGTGGTGAAGCGCGACTCGAAACGGCCGGAACTGTTATGGATGAAGCGGGGGCGGATTTCATCCCTGATACCCTTCCAGGGGACCCATCCCAGGAGGGCCTCCAGCTGGCACCCGTTGCAGATCCCGAGGCTGAAGGTGTCCGTCCGGTTATAGAAGGATTCAAACTGGTCCCAGACCCTCTGGTTGAACCTTATCACCCCGGCCCATCCCTTGGCGGAATCAAGTACATCGGCATAGCTGAAGCCTCCCACGAAGACGACGCCCCGGAAAGGTTCGAGGCTGATTTCGCCGGAAAGGAGGTCGCTCATGGTAATGTCCCAGGTTTCAAAGCCGGCTGAATAGAAGGCTGAGTGCATTTCCCGGTCTCCGTTGCTGCCTTCCTCTCTGAGAATGGCCACCCTCGGCTTGCCGGCCCCTGTCAGGATCTCAGGGGAGGTGGGCCGGGGGGAGAAGCTCAACCGGAAAGGAGGCTCCGTGCGGTCTTTCAGGCTGTTCCTCTCCTCTTCGGCACAGGCGGGATTGGCCTGCAGCTTTTCGATTTCATAGCTGGTCTCCTCCCAGATATCCCGTAAAAGAGGCATTGCCTCCACCATTACCGCCCGGCTTCCATTGGTGATCGTAACGGTTTTTTCCTTCACGGTCCGGCCCAGGCAGGTGCAGGGGACCTCGGCTTCCCGGAAGGTCTCGATGACCCTTCCGAGATTCCCGCTTCGGACTTCCATGACCAGCCCCAGCTCCTCGGCGAAAAGGATTTCGATATCCGGGGTTCCAGGCCCGGGGGTGATCCCGGAGATATCCGCCTCAAAACCGCAGTCTCCGGAAAAAGCCATTTCCAGGAGGGTGGTTATCAGCCCTCCGTCGCTCCGGTCGTGGCCGGAGCTTATCAGCCCCCGGTCAATGAGGCCCTGCACGGCGTGGAAGGCACGTTTCAGGAGCGTGGGATCATCCAGGTCCGGCGGGGTCATGCCGGCCTGTCCGTAAACATGGCAGAGCGAGGATCCTCCCAGCCTATTCTTTCCATTGCCCAGGTCCACAAAAAGCAGTTCACTCCCTCCCGGGTGTTTCAGGTCAGGTGTCACTATTTTGCTGATATCGGGGCAGGGCGCGTAAGCTGAGAGAACCAGCGCGCCAGGCGCTTTTACGGTCTCAGCTTCTTTTTCTTCACCCTCTCCCGGCACTACTGCGGCCATGGAGAGGCTGTCTTTTCCTCCGTCAATGGCGATGCCCAGGTCGAGCAGCACCCTGTTAAGGGCCGAGGCGGCATCATACATGGCCGCGCCTTCACCGGGCAGCTTGGCTGCCCACATCCAGTTCCCTGAACAGCGCACATCCTCGAGGGCGGAAATTTTTGCCCAGACCAGGTTGGTCAGCGTTTCTCCGGCCGTCATCCTGGCCATGGCCCCAGGGTCCAGCAGCCCGATGACCGGTTGCTCCCCGATCGAGATTGCGGCCCCGGTTTTTGTGAAATGGCTCTGCGCTATGGCGGATACGTCTGACACGGTCAACTGGAGCGGCCCCGCGCACTGCTGCCGGGCGATCAGCCCGGTTACACTGCGGTCCACCTTGTTGGTCAGAAAGCGTTTTGAACCGACTGACATGAGCCGCAGTACCCGTTCCAGGGCGCTTCGGACCGTCAGCCCCTGCGGAAGGGATACTTCCTCCCCCCTGAGCCCGGCGCGGTCACTGGTGAAGGTTTTTTGCGGCATCTTGCCCAGCACGTGGTCAAGTTCCAGGTTGACCGGTGTTGATCCGTCCGCCCTGTCAAAAAGGACAATTCTGCCGTCGCCGGTAATCTTTCCCACGAATGAAGCCTGCACCTTTTCCCTGGCGCAGATGGACCGGAAGGCTTCGGCGTGTTCAGGCCTCAGGAGAAGGGCGTTGTTTTCCTGGTACTCGGCCCCCCAGATTTCCATCACTGACAGGGTCTCATCCCCGACCGGGATCTCCCTGATATTGATCTGCGCCCCTTCAGGCTCAACGATCTCCTTGAGTACGTTGCAGTTTCCGCCGGCACCCTGGTCATGGATGCTGACAATCGGGTTGAAAGGGCCCATTTCAGAGCAGGCACGGATCACGCGGTTGAGCTTCTGCTCCATTTCGGCATCGCCCCTCTGCACGGCGTTAAAATCGAGTTCAGCGACGTTTTCCCCCTGCACCATGCTGGAAGCGGCGCCTCCCCCCATGCCGATCCGGTAGGCCGGGCCTCCGACCTTGACCACCCACATTCCTTTTTCCGGCGGGTATTTGTCCCGGTGGCCGGCTTCCATCTGCCCGACACCCCCGGAGAACATGATCGGCTTCAGCCACTCGCGGCGTTCGCCGTTCGGGAGCCGCGCGCCGAAAGAACGGGTGTACCCCTGGATCAGGGGCTCCCCGAACTTGTTTCCGTAGTCCGAGGCTCCGTTGCTGGCCTGGATCTCGATTTCCAGGGGAGACGCGAGGTTGTCGGGATACCTGAAACCAGGGTCTTCCCAGGGCAGGCTGTACCCCGGAATCCGCAGATTTCCCACGCAGTAGGCGGCGGTGCCGGCTACCACCAGGGAGCCGCGTCCCGTGGCCTGCCCGTCGCGGATGCGCCCCCCGGTCCCGGTTTCAGCCCCGGGAAAGGGGGCTACACCGGAAGGAAAATTATGGGTCTCAGCCGTGAACGTAAGGTCATAGTTTTTTCCGGACGGGACCATGGGTGAGCAGCGGCCCGGTTTTTCCGGGATAATCGTATCGATTTCAAAGCCGCGGATGGCGCTGGAATTGTCCTTGAAGGCCACGGTGCTGTTTCCGGGGTTCCGGTCCAGGGGTTCCCTGACCAGGTCCATCAGGGTCTTTGTCTGGACTTCACCCTCGATCACTATCCGTCCCTTGAAGAACCAGTGCCGGGAATGTTCGCTGTTGGACTGGGCTATATCGAAGCACTCCACGTTGGTCGGGTCGCGCCCGATGACCCGGCTGAAGAGGTCGGTATAGTAATCCAGGTCCCATTCATCAAAGGCCAGGCCGGCCTCGGCATTGATTTTTTCCAGGGCTGCACGTCCCTTTTCCAGTACCGGGATGGTGAATACCGGTTCAGGTTCCGTCCCGGTTTCAAAGGTCTGCAGGGGCTCAGGATAGACGCATTCGGTCATCCGGTCATGGACCAGTTCCAGGAAGGCCTTTTCCTGGTCGGCGGTCAGTGGAGCGGAAGGCTCCAGCTGGTAACGGCGGGAGCGTTCAATTTTGGATACCTTTTCCAGCCCGCAGGCACGGCAGATGGAAACGGCATTGGTGCACCAGGCAGTATTGAAGGTTAGCCTCGGCCCGACCTCCAGTGCCCGGGAGGAAGATCGCCCTTCCAGGAAAGAACAGGGCCCCAGCCCCTCGGGAATGAAGGTTTCGCAGAGCAGCCATCTCAGCATTTGTTCTTCTTTTTCATCCAGGGGCGCCGAATCAATGTTGAAACAGTATTCAGTATGGATAGCCTTTATGTCCGGGCTGATCTCTCTTTGAACAGTCCTGAGTAACGTGTCCTGCTGTTCTTCAGAGAGGCCGGGATAGCGGTAATAATGTCGTAGTTTCATAATAATGGGAATGATTGTAATCGTTAGTCGAGAAGGGATCAACCAATTGACGATTGTGGCATAAGCTTCCAGCTTATGAACAAATCGTAAATCGTCAATCACCTTCTCCTACCATCCGTTCTTTTACAGGTTTATAATGCCTTCTACAGGAGAATCTACAGGAGGATGTAATCGTGAAGGATTTAATTGGAATCGGAGTTGTAGTGATGCTTTTATCCCTGCTTACTGGAGGATGCGGCCAGGTGGAAGATACAGCCGGGTCATTGGATGATAGTGGAGATTTTGAATACCAGGCCGAGCAGTTTGCCGATATCAGGATTCTCAGGTACAGGGTCCCCGGATTTGATGAACTCACGGCAGAGCAGCAGGAACTGGTTTACTACCTGTACGAAGCGGGATTGAGCGGCAGGGATATCATCTGGGACCAGAACTACAGGCATAACCTGCGCATCAGGAAAGCCCTGGAGAATATATATAAAACCACTTCAGCCGAGAAAACCGGTCCGGAATGGGATATGTTCCAGACCTATCTCAAGAGGGTCTGGTTCTCCAACGGCATACATCATCACTACTCCAAGGATAAGATCCTGCCTGAATTCAGTGAGGGATATTTCAGAAACCTGGCCGAGAAATCTGACGAGAACGGATTCGGGGCCAGGGAAGGGGAGACCCTCGATGAGTATCTCGATTTTCTGGCGCCTCTGATCTTCGACCCTGAAGCCGACGGCAAAAAGGTGGTCCTCGATTCCGACGTAGACCAGATAGCTGCTTCAGCCACCAATTATTACGGCCCGGACCTGACCCAGGCTGAAGTTGAGTCATTCTACGCCAGGAAAATCGACCCTGATGATCCCCGCCCGATTTCCTATGGGCTTAATTCCAAGCTGGTAAAGGAAAACGGAGAAGTCCGGGAAAAGGTCTGGAAGGTGGGAGGCATGTACTCGGAAGCCATTGAACAGATAGTGTTCTGGCTGGAAAAAGCCGCTGGGGTCGCCGAGAATGAGTCCCAGAAGGCGGCCCTGGAGAAGCTGGTCGAGTATTACCGGACCGGCGACCTTAGAACCTTTGACGAATACAGCATCCTCTGGGTGCAGGATACGGATTCCACTGTTGACCTGACCAATGGCTTCATCGAGGTTTACGAGGACCCCCTCGGTTACAGGGGGAGCTATGAATCTTTGGTTTCTTTCCGGGACTACGAGGCCTCCCTGAGGATTGCGGCCCTGAGTGACAACGCCCAGTGGTTCGAGGATAATGCGCCTTTCTCGGACAGTTTCAAAAAATCGGAGGTAACAGGTATTTCGGCCAAGGTGATTACCGTGGCCGGTGAAGCCGGGGACGCCTCTCCCAGTACCCCGATCGGAATCAACCTTCCCAATGCCAACTGGATAAGGGAGGAACATGGTTCCAAGTCAGTCAACCTCGGCAATATCGTGGATGCCTACTCCGAGGCTTCAAAAAGTTCGGGTGTACTGGAGGAGTTCGCCTGCAGCGAAGAAGAAATCGCCCGCAGCCGTGAATTCGGGACCCTGGCCGGAAACCTTCACACCGACCTTCACGAGGTGATTGGCCATGGTTCCGGCCGGCTGGCGCCCGGAGTGGCTACACCCAAGGAAACCCTCAAGGGTTATGCCAATACCCTGGAGGAGTCAAGGGCTGATCTGGTAGCCCTTTATTTCATGATGGATCCCAAGCTGGTTGAGATCGGGGTCATGCCGTCCATGGAAGCCGGCAAAGCCAGCTATGATTCCTATATCCGCAATGGTCTGCTGGTCCAGATGGCCCGGATCGAACCCGGCGATAACCTTGAGCAGGCCCACATGCGGAACCGCCAGCTCATTTCCTCCTGGGCCTATGAAAAGGGCCTGGAGAACCAGGTCATTGCCCGGGTTCAAAGGGAGGGTAAGACTTTATACCGGATCAATGACTACCAGGCGCTCAGGGAGCTGTTCGGAGAGCTCCTGCAAGAGGTGCAGAGGATAAAGTCAGAGGGTGATTACGAGGCGGGAAAGGCCCTGGTTGAAGGCTACGGGGTGAGGCTTGATCCTGAAATCCACATGGAAGTAAGGGAACGATACGCCAGGCTGAAGATGGCTCCCTACGCGGGTTTCATCAATCCGCTTCTGGAAGCTGAGCAGGACCCCGACGGCCGGGTTGGGGGGGTAACGGTTCGGTATCCTGATGATTTTGCCGGGCAGATGCTCCATTATGCCGAAGTTTATTCGTTTCTGCCCCTGGATAATTAACCGATGGAATTCCGGGCACCGGCTTCGGCCGGGGCCCGATCGTTAATAGACAGAAACATGTGCGGAAGATACGCTCTCACCCATACTGAACTTATTCCCGGCTTTTTTGAGGTCGAAGACCTGCGGATACCTCCCCGCTTCAACATTGCCCCCACCCATTTTGCGCCGGTGGTGTTTGACGACCCGGAGCTGCGGAAGAGGATAGTTGACATGATGAAATGGGGGCTGGTTCCGTCATGGAGCAAGGATCTTTCCATGGGGAGCCGCATGATCAACGCCAGGGCTGAGACCGTAGCTGTCAAGCCTTCATTCAGGGGACCTTTCCGGTACCGGCGCTGCCTGGTGCCGGCCAGCGGCTTTTATGAATGGAAGCAGGACTCATCCGGCAAGTCCCCCTGCTATTTCTTCCGCTCGGAGAGCCCCCTGCTGGGCCTGGCCGGGGTCTGGGACGAATATACCGACGGGGACATGGTCCTTCACACCTATTCGATCATCACCGGGGCGGCCAGTTCCCGGATGTCGCGGTATCATCACCGGATGCCGGCTCTCATTGAACCTGATTATTTCAACGAATGGCTTTCTGTCGACACTCCGGCCGGGGATGCCCTCAGTCTGCTGGAAAGGTCTTCCGGTAAGCATTTTGACGTGTATCCTGTCAGCACCTTCGTGAATAATGTGAAGAATGATTCCCCGGTATGCCTAAGGGAATTGACGTTTGTGGCATAAG
>CAZOGT010000133.1:0-8025 GCA_964579015.1 uncultured Acidobacteriota bacterium
CTATGCCACCTGGTGGATCCGCCAGGCCATCACCAGGGCCATTGCCGACCAGGCCCGGACCATCCGTATTCCGGTCCACATGATTGAGACCATCAATAAATTGATCCGGACTTCCAGAACCCTGGTCCAGGAATACGGCAGGGAACCGACTGCCGAAGAAATTGGTTCAAAAATGGACTTGCCCGTTCACAAGGTACGGAAAATACTGAAGATCGCGCAGGAGCCCATTTCCCTGGAAACTCCGATCGGCGAAGAAGAAGACAGCCACCTCGGGGATTTCATAGAAGACCGGGGGGTTACCTCTCCGTCAGAATCTGTGATCAACCTGAACCTTAAAGAGCAGACCGCTTCGGTCCTCCACAGCTTAACGCCCAGGGAGGACCAGGTGATAAGAATGAGGTTCGGCATTGGTGACGGCAGTGAACATACCCTTGAAGAGGTAGGGCAGAGATTCTCCGTTACCAGGGAGAGGATAAGACAGATTGAAGCTAAGGCCCTGCGCAAGTTGCGCCACCCGTCCCGCAGTAAAAAGTTGAAGGCTTTTTTGGAAGGCAAGTCCCAGGACGCTTGAATTCAGGCTCCAAAAAAGTTATATAATAGGCTCCCGCCGCACAGACGAGGGCTGATTTTGCGCAACTTTTAAGGTGTCGGGACTTCTCGGGCCCATAGCTCAGTTGGTTAGAGCATCTGACTCATAATCAGACGGTCGTAGGTTCAAGTCCTACTGGGCCCACCACAGACAGCAGGAACAGAACCCCTGTCCATTGACAGGCAGAATTTGCACAGCAGGCTAACTGGATACAGCAGTATGGAAATTCAAGATAATCCTCAGGAGATTCTGGCAATCCTAATTGATCTCCAGAATCTTGAGGACAAGGCCTCCTCTCTGCACAAGGAAATCAATCAGATACCTGAGGAGATTTCCAGACATGAAACAGAACTCGCCACTTACGCCCTCCAACTCGAAACCGCTGAACAGAAAGCTGCGGAAGCTGAAAAAGAAAGACGGTCCCTTGAAGGTGAGGTCGAGAGTCTCCGGCAGAAGATGTCCAACTACAAGAACCAGCTGATGTCCGTGAAAACAAACGTTGAATACCAGGCCATGCTCCATGAAATTTCCTTCGTTGAAAAAAAAATCGCAGAAAAGGAAGATGCTATTCTTGAGCACATGCTGGATTTAGACTGCCTGGTGGAAGAACTGCGGAATGTCGGCAAAATATATGGAGAAAAAAAACAGGTTTTTGCCCTCCAAAAGGTACAGTTGGAGGAACAGTCTGCCAGAAATGCCAGCGAACTCGCGGAGCTGGAAACAAGAAGAAACGAACTGGAAGAATCCCTCCCCGCCGAGCATCTCAGCAGGTACCGGAGAATCGCCTCAGCCCGGCACGGACAGGCAGTCGCCTTTCTGGTTGGACAGAATTGCTCAGCCTGCCACGTCAGGTTAAGGCCCCAGCTGATTACAGAGGTAAAAACCGGTAAACGAATAATTCAATGTGAAAACTGCAGCAGGATCTTGATATCCGGCTGAACCAAAAGTCCGAAAAATTGTTAAAACGTCTTTCCGAACAGCTTTTATCCTCAATTCAGGACTTCGGCTTTTACCGAAAGATTTTCAGGCAGCCCCTGAAGGAATCCTTGCTGTTTCTACTCTACTTTTCCATCCTGGTGGCTTTGCTGTCGACGATCATTACCTTCATCCACCTGGCCCCTGATTTCCGCAGCTTCGTCTCCTGGGCGAAAGAGAACGCTCCCGCTGTTTCTGTTGATGACGGAATTCTGAAGGTTGAGGCTGAACAGCCTCTCATCCTGAGATACCGGGGAGATGAAACATGGATTCTGGTCTTCGATACCACCGGTGTTTACAACGATACCAGCGAATTCAACGAACCGGTCGTGCTGCTGGCCGGGGAGGAATTGATCCTCAGGATCAAAGGGCAGGTACAAAACTATTACTGGAAGGATTTCGGGACATTCGAGATCACCCCTGAGAATATTGACTTCTACTCCCTGGTGCTCCAGGGGACTATCCTGCCCCTCGGCTTTTTGTTTCACCTCCTGATAGCCCTGGTCTCCAAATCACTCCAGGCCGTCCTGATCAGCCCCCTGGCCTATTCCGTGGCCAACAGCTACGGGGTAAGGCTCCCGTTCCGTTCAAGCTTCGCCATCGCCCTGTATGCCCTGGTCCCGGCAACAGCCCTGGACCTGCTGGTGAAAGCATCCGGCATGAACATTTCTTTTTTTATGTTCATCTATATTACAGCAGCCGTATTATATACATATCTGGCGACCAAGAAGTGTGTTGTAACAGATGACTGAGAGGCATTAAACGTGAGAATTTTCCCCCCGGCATTCCTGATGGCCATCTTTTTTTTCGGTATTCCGGATCCGGCCCCTCTTCATGCCCAGGAGCAGCCCCCCCTGTTTACCAGCCGGGTGGATGTTGTCGACGTTGTCGTCACAGCACGAAAAGGCCCTTATTATGTTGATAATCTTGAGAAGGAAGATTTCGAAATATACGAGGAAGGCAGGAAGCAGGAAATCCAGTTTTTTTCCCTCGAGACCGGCGAACAGGCCCAGCCCCTGAATATCGTTCTCCTGCTGGACACCAGCGGAAGCGTCCGGGATAAGCTCAGGTTTGAACAGGAAGCAGCGGAAATATTTTTTCAGAAAACCCTTCGCCTTAATGCCGATCTGGGTGCCGTGATCCAGTTTGACAGCGAAATCAACCTGATACAGGATTTCACCAACAGCATTGGGAGGCTTGAAACCGCACTTCGCCATATCAGGCCGGGCGGAGCCACCAAACTTTATGACGCTGTCTGGCTGGCAGTCAATGATCTCCTGAAGGAGGAAGTAGGGAGAAGGGTTTTAGTGATTCTTTCTGACGGAGGCGACAACGACAGCATCGTCAAGGATAAAGAAGCCATAAAGGCCGCCCAGGATCATGATGTCGTGATCTTCGGAATTGGCGTAAGGAGCAGCCAGGGGCGCAGTGATTTCGGGAAACTCAAGGAGTTTGCCAGGGATACCGGTGGTTTGTTCTATGATTCCAAAGCAAGCCTCAACACCCTCAACTCAGCTTTCGAAGAAATCCGCAAGGCCATAATGACCCAGTACAGTATCGGTTATATCCCTTCGGAACAGGGAAGGAATGGCGAGTTCAGGGAAATTGAAGTTAAGGTTCGCGGAGATAAAGGCAGAGGCTTGAAGCTTTCACACCGAAAAGGTTATTATAGTTCTCAAAAGGAACCATGAGCCAAGGTGAAACATCTCTAGAACAGTTGCTGCCGCTGGAATTGAAGCTTCGAATCCTCGAAGGGGAACTCGATCGGCTTGAATCAGACGCTCGGTGGCTGGAAAAAAGAAGAGCTGAAGTTATTGAGGATATCCAGGCCTGCACCAGGGAGTTGCAGCAGCGGCGCGGCAGGAGCGATATCAAAAGAGTCAAGTAGTCCCCACCCCGCCCCGCCAGCGAGATAACCGGGAATACGACCCGTTACCATAAACACCCGCCGGCAACGGTAGTTGCCTCCTATCCGGAAGGTGTGTGGGCAGGCGTTTCCTGAGATTCCGGGAAATAAGTTCAGTCACCGGCTGGATTGACCCTGTCCAGCACATGAAGCCTGACCCAGCTGGGATCCCACCATTCAAGCGGATTCGTCTGGACTCCCTGCACCAGCATTGAATAGTGAAGATGGTCTCCGCCGGCCAGCCCGGTCTGGCCTGACCTGCCGATTACCTCCCCCCTGCTCACCGCTTCACCAGCCTTGACATCCAGGGAACTGAGGTGGCCGTATAGCGAATAGAGGCCCAGTCCATGATCGATAATTATGCAGTTGCCATAGATCCCAAGGTTATCGGCAAATGCCACTGCACCGTCGTTGGATGCTTCGATGGGGCTGTTGGCGGTTGAGGCAAGGTCATAGCCCAGGTGGACCTGTTCATCCACTTTTTCACCATTGTAGTGATAACTTCTGTAATCCGCAAACAGGGCTTCCACCCTTGAATTGCGCATCTGCAAAAAGGGTTCCTTCCACTGAATCCCACCCGAGACCGGGGTGGTAACCTCAGCTATCTTCCGGTTGTTTAATATCCGCAGGTCCCGGTTTATCGCGAGGTAGGTCCGAAGACTGTCCTCCTGCTCCTGGACGTCAGGGGACAGCCTGAGGATTTCCGGGGCAACCATGTCTATAAAGCTGTCGCTGACATTAAGCGTGCGCTGCCTGAATTTCCTCTCTATCTTCTGGCAGGGGAGTAGGATTTCCATCCTGTTCCCTACGGCGTCTTCGG
Organism: uncultured Acidobacteriota bacterium; assembly: GCA_964579015.1. Taxonomy (GTDB): domain Bacteria; phylum Acidobacteriota; class UBA6911; order RPQK01; family JAPXNP01. Next base: position 4,291 of record CAZOGT010000133.1, read on the forward strand.
CCCACAGCCGGACTCTCTCCTCTGCAGGCTGGTCATAAGCCCAGACAAATATCACCACGAATTCGCTGCCATCGCCATTTTCAGCGGGAAATCCCTCGAACCGGTTTTCCCCCACCATGACTCCAGAACCGGCACTGTCCCCTTTGATCCTGTATCTCACTGTTTCCGCTCCCCCCCGCCTGACATTATGCTGGGAAGACAGCACCTCGATTCCCGGGGGAGTCATGTCCAGGGCCATTGCGAGGGACAGCTGGACAGTATCACTGAACAGGCCATAGTCTCCGGCATCAGAGGCTGAGACATCCAGTTCAAACGGGCCCTCTTTCAGGCTCTCCCGATCCAGCCATTCTTCGGGTTCCAGTTCGATCAACAGCCGGCCTTGATTTCGCTCCCAGGGCCAATATATCGCCGGAAAATGCTCTTCAAGCAGGTTCCTCGAATACTCGCCCTGGCGGAGAGCAACCTGTAAAGATCCAAGCCCTCTTCCCTGATCCTCCACCGACAGGACAATGGTCGATCCGGCCCCCACTTCAGAAGGGGTTTCCAGAACAATGGCCGGGGGGTCGGAATCCCAGAAAAAATAGCAGGCCACGGCTAAAACCAGCGCAGCAGAAATCAATGCAATTTTTCGATTCATATTTTTCATTCTAGCAAAATCAATAATCAGCCCGCATATCACAGCTCTCCGCACCGCCGGGCTCCGCGCACCGCCGGCGGCAGCAGACAGCTTCCTGGAATGAGGGATGTACGAACCGCAATTGCCCAGGGAGGGGGAATGCACGCCGGAGCTGAAACCCCCGTTACCGGGCCTCTTCAGCCCGATATTCTGCAAGGCGGCTTACATTGTCCCGCGCCGCGGCGTTCCCAAAGTCAAAAAATTCCTGTCCTGATTCAGGATTCCACGTACAGTCGGAATACCTGGCCAGGACATGGGGTCCTTCGGCCCAGATAGACACCGCTGTGATCGGGTCTCCTTCGGGCATTTGCAGGGGCAGATTGCCCATGATTTTCTGAATCCGGCGCAGTGAAACACCGTGAAACAGCAATCTGCAGACAGTCTTGAAAAGCAGCAGTTCCTGAAAGGAGAAACGGTAATAACGCCCTTTCCCCTGGCCCGGCCTTCCCAGGCCCTTGCGGGCATAGTACCTTACAGTATAGGGAGGAAGTCCTAGAATATGTCCGATCTCCCTCGTGGTGTATGCCATATTACCTGCCCGTTTTAAAGATGATACTATGAGGGAATGACATACCCGGGAACGGAGAATACAGCCATGGCAGAGAAAATTCGATGGGGAGTACTGGGAACTGCAAAAATCGCTCTGGACAAGGTTATACCCGGCATGCAGAAGGGGAAATATTCTTCCGTAGACGGAATAGCATCCAGGAGAGAAGACCTGGCTGCAGGGGCCGCTGCAACTCTCGGCGTTCCGAAGGCCTACGGAAGCTATGAAGATCTGCTGGCCGATGGAGACATTGACGCTGTCTACATACCCCTGCCGAATCACCTGCACGTACCCTGGTCAATAAAGGCGGCCGAAGCCGGCAAGCATGTATTGTGTGAAAAACCGGTTGCCCTTAATGCCGCTGAAGCGGAAAAACTGATTGCAGCGCGGGATAAATACAGGGTTAAAATCCAGGAAGCCTTTATGGTGAAGACCTATCCGCAATGGCTGAAGGCCCGAGAGATCGTCCAGTCCGGGGAACTGGGCAGGGTTCTGGTTTATCAGTGCGGCTTCAGCTACAACAGCCTCGATCCTGACAATGTCAGGAATTTTCCGGAGTATGGGGGCGGGGGACTGCTGGATATTGGCTGTTACCCGATACTTACTTCCCGTTTCGTGCTGGGGCTTGAGCCGCGCAGAGTAGTCGCGGCCATAGAATATGATCCCGATTACAGGGTTGACCGCCTGGTTTCCGCGCTTCTTGACTATGGCCATGTCCAGGCCCAGTTCTACTGCTCCACCCAGATGGTGCCATTTCAGTCAGTGCAGATCCTGGGTTCCAGGGCCAGGCTCGAAGTTGAAATCCCCTATAACGCACCGGTAGACCGTCCATGCAATCTGTTTTTAACCCAGGGGGACCTCTTCAAAAGAGACCTCATCACCATAAGTATCGAGGAATGCGACCAGTACACAATCCAGGGGGATTGCTTTTCCAAGGCAATTCTGGAGGACCACCCTCAGCCGGTTCCACTTGAGGATTCAGTTCAGAACATGAAAGTGATCGATGCCCTGTTTGAATCCGCCAGGCAAAAAGCCTGGGTCAGCCTGGAATAAGCAGACTTGCAAACTACCGCCTGTTAAAGGCTTTGTTTATCCCTTATAATAATTAAATCGGCTTGTTAATAAAACTATATTCCCTTGTTTTCAGGGTATGAAGTATACTTATGCCTCGCAAAATTACTGGTTTCACCCAGAGGATCCTGGGCGGATTTTAAATTTTTATCCTGATATTTTTGCCGGATGAGGAGGAAATGGAAATGAATCTGAATGCGCTTAAATCAGTCTTATTCACTTGCCTGGTGATTTTTTGTCTTTTCACCATAGCCGTTTTTGCAGCAGACAGACCTGAATATCATGTGTACAGGACATCTTCTCCCATCAATATTGACGGCGTGATCAATGAAACAGTTTGGGAACTCGCCCCGCCTGTCGGACCCTTTCTTAACAGCCGGGATGGGAGCGAAAGCTCCATAAGGACCGAAGGCAGACTCCTTTATGACGATGAATTTCTCTATTTTGCCTTTACCCTGGAAGACAGCAATATCTGGGCGACTTTCAACAACAGGGATGACCACCTCTGGCTTGAAGAGGTAATTGAGGTCTACCTGGTCCCTGACCCGGGCGATACCAACTACATTGAGCTCGAGGTCAACCCGCTCGGGGCAATGATAGATATTTACCTGCTGGACATCCGCAAACCCCTTCCCTACAAAAGCTGGAACAGCAGCGAACTGGAATGGGCGGTCAGTGTTGACGGCACCGTTGATGGAGAGCCGGGGGATAAAGCCTGGTATTGCGAAATCAAATTCCCCCTGGCTGATGCCGTAACCGCTCCCAATATACCGCCCCAACCCGGCGACACCTGGGGGATGAACCTCTACAGGATTGAGCAAAAGCCTGAGAGAGCCGGTTTAGCCTGGTCCCCCATTTTGAAAGGTGATTTTCATACACCCTCCATGTTTGGAACTCTCGTTTTTTCTGAGAAAACTCTGCCTTGAGGAATGAAGGGGGGCTCACATGAAACACGAAATGTTTGCGCACGAACTGACAGTACTCAGGGACACGTTCCGAAGGCTGGTCAGGCGCCACGCCAATGCCAATATCAAACGACTGATCAGCAAGACACACCCTGCTGATATAGCCCATGTTTTCAGGGTGCTCCCGGAACAGGAACAGGCCGCGATTTTCAACCTGATGACCCCGTCGGAAAACACAGCGGACTTTCTCAGCGAGCTTGATGAGTCTCTCCTGACCAACCTGCTCAGGGGAGTAGATCCTAAAAGGATTGCCAATATAATTGTAGAGGGAGGGGCTAATATCCAGGCCAGGATCCTGGCCCTTCTTCCTGAGGAGGATTCCAAGGCGGTCCTGGATCTGCTGAAGGCTGATGAGCAGGTGGAGGTCGAGGAAATCATGGGCTACCCGAAAGACAGCGCGGGAGCCATGATGGATACAGATGTGTTTTCCATGCCTGAGACTACCCGGGCGGGCGATTCAATCAAGACCCTGCAGG
>CAZOGT010000134.1:0-4116 GCA_964579015.1 uncultured Acidobacteriota bacterium
TTTGGCCCCAACAAAATCCGCGGAATTGAAATTTTTCACCTCCGCGGCAAAGCGTGTTGAAAATTCGGAGGCATCAAAATGAGTAATCTCCGAAACCCCGCTCTTTCCGGCCACAACTGAGTCCCAGGTTTCCTCCCTGGTAAGCCCCAATGGAGTTACCAAACCAACTCCTGTAACGACGACTCTCTTCCAAGTATTAATCAAAGCTGCGAATCCTATTTATGTGCGTTTATGTAATCAATTGCATCCTTGACGGTCTGGATCTTCTCAGCATCTTCGTCAGGGATTTCGATGTCGAAGTCCTCTTCAAGTTTCATTACAAGCTCAACAGTATCAAGGGAGTCTGCCCCGAGATCGTCTACAAAATGGGACTCCATCTTTACATCTTCTTCGTCTACACCCAACTGTTCAACGATAATTTCTTTTACCTGATCTTCAAGAGCCATATTCTTTCCTCCAGTTTAATCATGCAGGCTTGTCGACCTTCATGAAACTACATATACATACCACCATTAATACCCAGTACCTGACCGGTAATGTAACCGGCTTCACGGGAAACCAGGAAACAAACACCGTTTGCTATATCTTCGCTGGTTCCAATTCTTCCTAATGGAATCATTTTTTCCAGCTGTTCCTTAGCCTTCTCATTCAATTCTTCAGTCATTTTTGTCGCGATGTAACCGGGAGCGACGGCATTTACGGTGATGCCCCTGGAGGCGACCTCCCTGGCCATTGATTTGGTTAATCCAATAACTCCAGCCTTGCTGGACACATAATTTGCCTGCCCGGGATTACCCATCTGGCCGACTACCGAGCTAATATTAACCACCCTGCCATACCGCTTCTTCATCATGCCGGGAACTACCTCTCTCGACATGTAGAAAACGCCGTCAAGATTGGTCGAGAGCACCATTCTCCAGTCCTCATCTTTCATCCTGACAAGCAGGCCGTCCCGGGTTATTCCGGCGTTATTGACCAGGATGTCTATCTTACCAAATTCACTGACAACTTGTTTCACTGTTTTTTTCACCTGGCCCGAGTCCGTAACATCAAGCCTTACCCCGTAACGGAGCTGATTTAACTCCGTCAAGCTCTCTTCCCATTCCCTGAAGTCAGCCCTGACCGTCAGCCCGCCCAGGGATTCAATCCTGTCGGCTATAGTTTCTCCAATGCCCTGTGCGGCACCGGTTACCAGTGCGACCTGTCCTTTAAGTTCCAGCATACTTCTCCACCTGTTCCGGTTTTTCAATACCGGTTGTTCTGATATTCCGTTCAGTTTTCCTGAACAGCCCTGCCAAAACCCGGCCCGGGCCAACCTCCAGAGCCTCATCCACTCCCATATCCCGCATCTTGCGGATGGTCTGAGTCCATCGGACCATGGAGCATATCTGGCGCTTCAGCCCTTCCCTGGCCTTCTCACCACTGCGGATGATCTCTGCGTCAACGTTATTAATGAGAGGATTTTCGAAGTCACTGAAATCAGCGGCATCCAGGAGGGCTGCCATTTTTTCTTCAGCGGACTTCATCAGGGCGCAATGGAAAGGGGCGCTGACCATGAGAGGGACGACGCGGGAGGCATTCTTTGCGAGAGCCATTTCCGATGCCCTGGCCACAGCCCCGGCATGGCCGGAAATTACGACCTGGCCCGGTGAATTCTCGTTGGCGGGAGATAAGACTTCTCCACCCGAAGCAGAGGAACAAATCTCTTCAACTTCGGATAGTTCGAGCCCAATAATTGCAGCCATGGCTCCAGTACCAACCGGGACCGCCTCCTGCATAAATTTGCCTCGGTTTCTAACCAGATAGAGGGCTTCCGCAAAGGAAACCGCCCCGGCAGCGACCAGGGCTGAATATTCGCCGAGGCTGTGTCCAGCCAGGACCTGGGGAATTACACCCCTCGACTCCAGGACCCGGTGAACTGCAACGGAAACAGCCAGAAGGGCAGGCTGGGTATTTTCAGTCAGCTTCAGTTTTTCCTCAGGCCCTTCAAAACAGATCCGGCTTATGGAAAATCCAAGAACTTCGTCGGCTTCCCGGAACACGGAAGCCGCTTCAGGAAAAGAGGCTGCCAGCTCTTTACCCATGCCCGGATACTGGGAACCCTGCCCTGGAAAAATAAAAGCCTTCATTTTAAAACCAATCTCAGCATGACTGGAGTAGAGCACTCACAGGCTCGCTGCTTACCCGCCGGCTCAAATAACTGTATCAGACTTCGTCAACTTCAATTATCCGCCGCCCTTTATAATGGCCGCAGTTAGGGCATACCCTGTGGGGCATGACCGGAGAGGCACAATTCGTGCAAACAGAAAGGTTGGGAGTAACCAGAAAATCATGGGACCTTCTCTTTCCTCTCCTGGACTTGGAATGTCTTCTTTTTGGATTAGCCATAGCGGCAACCTCTTTCTTACTTTCTTTACTATGTTAAATTTTTACAATTCAATGCTCACCAGAAACCGGGTCCTGGAAAGGTATTATTTCAAGCGGTCCTTTATCCCCCGCAACGCTTCAAAACGAGGGTCAATCCGGGACTCTTTGCAAGTGCATTCCTCATAATTAAGATCAGCGCCGCATCGTTCACACAGCCCTTTGCATTCTTCTTTGCAGACCGGCTTCATCGGGATGTCGATCAGTATCTGCTCGAGAATCACTTCCCTGAGATCAAATTTGTCACCTACATAGAACCCGACATCAAGATCATCGTAGTCGAGCTCTATCTCATCATCTTCTTCCGTCTTGTCAGGCCAGTATTCTACAGCAAAACTCTTTTCAGTATCCCAGGAAAACCTGCATGCGCACCTGCAGCATGTCAATGTCAGGCCTGCCGCGACCGTACCCCGCACCTGAAAACGTTCATCGGAAACGGTCACCCGGAGATCGGCCTGCACCGGTCCGCGGAGCTCCATGGTCTCATCCTCTAACTCGAAATCATCCTTTTTAAAGGACCGATTTACCAGTAATGGGGCTTTGCTCAACCTCAGTGCAGCCAAATCAATTATCAAGACCTTATCTCCCGGACTCCTTGATGATTACCCAAAGAGTATAGAATTTTAAGAAAAACACCCTCTGTTGTCAATTATCACATCCGGGCAATCGGCCCAAAACAACTGTTTGCGCCAGGGAAGGATATGCCCGTAAGGGGAGTTCCGGTAAAAGAACCGCAGCCGGAATCCATGCAGGATAAAATCATATGTCCCTTACCCTGGCCTTGGCATAGCTGTCAGTCATCCCCGCAATATAGTCGCAGACCATCAGGGGCAGCCCCTGGGAGTCTATTCTGTCCCGGCGTGAGCTCGACAATTTACCCGGATTCTCCAGGTAAAACCGGAACAGGTCCCTGATCATCAACTGAGCCCTTTCCCGGCCTGCCACAAACTTCTCATGATTGTACAGGTTTTTCTGCAGGAACGCCTTGAGCTGGAGATTTTCCCGGGATGTTTCCCGGTCCATCCCCACCAGCCTTTCGGGGCAGGCCCTTACATCGGCAACTGAAGATATCTTCTTTTCCTGCAGCACCTTCCAGGTATGCTCTATCAGGCTCGATGCCAGGTGATCTATTATTCTTCTCACCACTTCACTTAATCTCAGCCGCTCAGCTGCGGAAGGGTATTCATCTGATACCGCTCCCCATATCCGGGCGAACAGTGAGGATCCCAGGGCCATCTGCTCAACATTGATCAGTCCTGAAACGTATCCGTCTTCCAGGTCCGCGGAATTGTACGCGATCTCGTCAGCCACATCGATCAGCTGAGCTTCCAGCGGCGGTCTTTCTCCCAGGCGATAGGGGCTGATGTCAATGTATGCCCTGAACCCCTCATCGTAATCCCTGCTGTGCTTGATGATCCCTTCCATCACTTCTAAGGTCAGGTTAAGTCCGCGAAACGCCGGATACTTCTCCTCAAAATCTTCAACGATCCTCAAGGCGTGGAGATTGTGCTCAAAACCGCCTCCATGCTCCATCATCAACTCATTAAGGACCCGTTCACCAACGTGGCTGAACGGAGGATGTCCAATATCATGACTTAAAGCCAGCACCTCGCACAGGTCTGAATTAAGCCTCAATGCCTGGGCGGTCGACCTTGAGATCTGAGTGACTTCCAGGGTGTGGGTCAGCCTGTT
>CAZOGT010000134.1:4126-7861 GCA_964579015.1 uncultured Acidobacteriota bacterium
CGTGATCTGGGAAATGATCAGAAATTTCAGGGGGAAATACCTGTGTTTTCTTTTCCAGCCGCCGGAAGGCCCTGGTGTGGATTATTCGATCCCTGTCTCTCTGAAACTCGAGGCGGTAGGGATGCATCGGTTCCGGGTGTTTTCTTCCCTGGGAATTCTTTTCTGAAAAGGAATATGAGGCAAGGTCCATTATTTTTTCCTGTCCGAATCCAACAAAACCAGGACCCGGGTGATTCCGGAAGCCCCTCCGCCAGGAAGACCGGGACGTCCGGCGCGACCAGCTCGGAAACCCGGGCTTTCGAAGCCTCCCCTTCACTGACCGAATCTTACTGTTCCGGAAACCCTCCCCCGTCCCAGGAGAAGGCTCTTTCTCTCTTTTCCGGCCTGGATATGCACAATATTCGACTGGGTCCTGTACATTTCAGTCATTATTGAACTGTACACGGTCAACTCGAAAGGATATGCGACTTTCTCACTTTCAAGGTAACACCAGGTCAGACCCGGATCATGCTCTTTCCCAAGATACTCCAGTTCCACGTCCCTTCCGGCCACGCTTATCCTCATTCCCGACTGGATATAGTCATTGATCACCCTGCCGGCAGAAGGAATCTCCTTCCCGGTCTCCAGAAAAAGAAGCGTACCGTCCCCTTCACGGACGCATTCCTCCAGGTCATCGGTGAACAGCTTCAGGGTGATTTCCAGTCGTTCAGTCTCAGGATTGTACAGAATCTCGCACACACTGGCCTTGAACGGATGAGCCGGGGCAAACAGGGCAAGGCTGAACAACAGGCCGCTGAAAAGAACAATTATGAAAATCAATCTGTTCATGATACTCAACTGGCCCCGCCTGCAGCATCCCCGCTGAATGAATCCCGGCCCGGCTCCTGTCCCGCTGAAACCCGAGGGGGCCTGCGGCTAACGATCCTCTTCCTTGTCGGGATTCTCTTTCTCTTCGAGCTTTTCCCGGATCTTTACCGCGTCCTGCATGGGATTGTCTTCTGCCGGCCTCTCCTGTTTGAACAGCTGGAACCTGGTGGGTATGACCCTGGCCGGCCAGTAATTATTGGACCTGTCGGTATCTGCCGTTTCCAGGAACGGGTCCAGCTCAATGCTCCTGATGAATTTCCTGGAAGGAAAGACCTTGGTGACCTCCTTCTCCGCCAGCCGCCAGATCTCAGCCGGAACCCTCAACACATCCCGGGTCCCGTCATCATATTCAAACCTGAGTATCAGGGGCATCACCAGTCCGCCCTTGTTGACAAAAGTCAGCTGGTAATAATTAAACCCGGCATCAAGAAGCTCCTTTTCCTCATCTGCAAGGCTTGCGTAATAGCTTTCGTATTTTTCCTTGTCCAGGATGGTAACCTCGAAGGGATCATAAGTCGTGTAAAAATCCTCGGCATCCCTGTCCTTCTCAAGCCAGGTAGTGAGGCTCTCCAGGTTACGGGTATGCCCGATAAACTCCGGTATCTCATCTTCCTGTTTTTTCTGCAGCGGCTTCTCAATTTCAGGGTTCCCGGTATCCACCTGGAAGAGCTCAACTGAAGCAAGGTCAATGTCAACATGGTCCGTGGTATAAAACCAGCCTCTCCAGAACCAGTCAAGATCGACTCCGGAGGCGTCTTCAATTGTCCTGAAAAAATCCTCTGGAGAAGGATGCTTGAACATCCATCTGTTGGCGTATTCCTTGAAGGCGAAATCAAACAGGTCCCTCCCCAGGATAGTCTCCCTGAGGATATTCAGGGCTGTGCAGGGCTTGGCATAGGCATTGCTCCCGAAATTGTAGAGGGATTCCGAATTGGTCATGATGGGCGTCATCCTGCTCTTGTCGCCCTTCATGTAATCCGTAATCCTGAAGGCCGGCCCGCGGCGGGAGGGGTAATCGTGCTCCCATTCCTGTTCAGTCAGGTATTGCAGAAAGGTATTCAGGCCCTCGTCCATCCAGGTCCACTGCCGCTCATCGGAGTTGACTATCATCGGGAAAAAATTGTGCCCCACCTCGTGAATAATGACGCTGATCATTCCATACTTGGTACCTTTGGAATAGGTCCCGTCCGCCTCAGGCCTTCCCCCGTTGAAACAGATCATCGGGTATTCCATGCCTATCCGGTCGGTGTGGACTGATATGGCTACCGAATAGGGGTAATCAAAGGTGAACTTTGAGTAAGTCTTCAAGGTATGGGCGACAACTTTGGTGGAATACTGCTCCCAGAGCGGATTCCCCTCCCTGGGATAAAAGGACATCGCCATCACTGTGCGGTCTCCAAACCTGACACCCATGGCATCCCAGATGAACTTCCGCGAGGAGGCAAAAGCGAAATCCCTGACATTCTCGGCCCTGAATTTCCAGGTCCTGGTCCCCGCGGACCTGCGCCCCTCAGCTTCAAGAGCTTCTTCGCTGTTGACAATGAAAACAGGGGAATCCGCTTCTGATGCCGCGCGTAGGCGTTCAATCTGTTGGGAAGTCAACACTTCCGCCCTGTTCTGGAGTTCGCCGGTCGCGCCCACCACATGGTCTGAGGGTACGGTAATGCTGACTTCGAAATCTCCGAAAGGAAGCGTAAATTCCCCGGCGCCGAGAAACTGTTTGTGCTGCCATCCTTCAACCTCATTGTAGACGGCCATCCGGGGGTAAAACTGGGCTATGGTGTAGAGGTAATTATCGTCTTCTTCAAAATACTCGTACCCTGAACGGCCCCCGTCCTTTTTCCTGTCATTGATGTTGTACCACCATGAAATGTTGAACGTGAATTCCGAACCCGGCGTCAGGGGCTCCGGGAGGTCAACCCTCATCATTGTTTTTACTACCACATAGCTCAGGTTCCTGCCCTGCTCATCAGTAATGGCTTCTATCTTGAAGCCCCCGTCAAAATCATTGTGGAGCCGGTTGATGGAACGAAAACTCTGCTTATCCTCAATGGCCAGGGTGGAAGTGCTTCGGGCCTCTGAATCAAGGGCCCTCATGTTCTGATCCATCTGCAGCCAGATGTACTTCAGGGTATCCGGAGACTGGTTATGATAGGTTACAGTCTCCCTGCCGTCCAACCTCTGGCTGTCATCGTCCAGGACAATATCTATTTTATAGTCAGCCTTCTGCTGCCAGTACTCGTGACCCGGCGCACCGGAAGCTGTACGGTAGACATTGGGAGTCGCAAACTCCTGTTTCAACTGCCTGAATTTGCTTTTGTTGACATTCTCTCCGCTGGTGACAGCCCCGAAGGCCGACAAAAGCATAAGACCCGTAAATGCATGGATAAATATTTTTCGAATCATCTGCAAAAATCCTTGTTACCAGAACCTGGAAAAACCAAGCCCGTGGATCAACCCGAAAAAGAGCGCCATCCCATAATTGAAATGGATCCTCCGTTGAGCAAGTTTATCCGATTTGAAAATGTTTATCACGCAGGTAACCAAAATTGTCACCGGAATAAGGAATTCGATCAAATCCGTGGGGACACTGACAACGCCCAGGGTGGCAAAGGCCAGGGTCGCGGAATGCCCCAGGGTGAAGGCCGTAACCAGGATAAGGATATGCTTCCACCTTCTCAATTCATAAACGGCGCAGAGCGCGACTATGAATACGATGTGATCAAAAGCGGTTAGGTCGGCAATGTGTTTGAAGCCAAGAACGAGATAGAGCGTAAAATCAGACAAGCTACTTCCTTAAATCCGCATTTCTCAAGTCCCAGTTCGCAGATGGGGATGGTGGGCCTAGGTGGACTTGAACCACCGACC
>CAZOGT010000135.1:0-7828 GCA_964579015.1 uncultured Acidobacteriota bacterium
GCGGTGGCGGTGCCAGCAGTGTCAGGAGTTCCTGGTCAGGAAGCGCCTGGTAATACACCAGCGGCACGATAATAATCACTACCACCACTATAGCGTGGATGATAAAGGAAACGAGGAGGGTACTCTTGCCTCGACCTTTGCGATCGGCAGAAGACTCGATAAGGTCATCAAACATAAATCCTCTTCCTTTCTTGATAGATTTCTCGACTTAGAAAAAATTCGAAATTGACCATCAGATGGTACTATCGGATTTTCACTGAGTCAACCTTTACATTAAATATTTGAATAATAATCAACAACATTATTCAGGTGATCCCTCATCAGAAAAACCATCCTGAAAACCAGACTCTCTACTCGGCTTTCCTTTTCTCCATCAGCATCTGCCACCAGAAGACTACCGGACAGGCGATTGCGATAGAGGAGTAGGTTCCGATCAAAATACCCATCACCAGCGCAAAAGAAAAGCTGTTAAGGGCTTCCCCCCCGAGCAGATACAGTGAGAAGACCGCCAGAAAGGTCATTCCGGAAGTCATGATCGTCCTGTTCAGCGTCTGGTTTATACTGGTATTTATTATTGTAGCAAAATCAGCGCGTCTCATCAGCTTAAGATTTTCGCGCACCCTGTCAAAGATGACAATTGAGTCATTTATTGAATACCCGACCAGGGTCAACAGAGCTGCTACCACGGTCAGGGAAATCTCCCTGCCGGTAAGCGAGAAAAAACCCAGGGTAATGAAAACATCATGGAACAGGGCGATGATTGCAGCAATTCCGTAAATCGGGCGAAAACGGAAGGCTATGTAGATCAGCATGCCGAGGAGGGAAAAGAGAATCGCGTTCTGGGCCCTTTCCCTCATTTCGCTTCCGACCTTCGGGCCTACGCTTTCAACGCTGAGGATCGTAAAGGTGCCCAGATAAAAATCCTGCATAAGCCGCTCGGCAAAGCCTTCCGGCAGATCGAGATCACCCAGTTCCGATACATCACTGATCAGGCCGCTGGAAGATGTCCTTAAATCAATTATCGCCCCGCTGATCTCATCGGCCTTTTCACTCGATTCGCTTAACCCCATTCCTTCAAGGACTCCACCCGGATTGCGGCTGATAATCCAGTTACTGAGTTCAGACCTTGATACCTCATTGAGGTCGATTTTGTCGGCAGCCCTTTCACTGTCGAATTCCTCGACAAGGGCGTCCCTTACCGCGACGCTCCTCAGGCTCATATCCGTCTCTTCTTCATCCTCAATCATGGCAAGCCTGATCTGAACCTCGTTGGCGGAAAGCTCATCGAACCTGGTAACGGATTCAGCGCTGAGTTGAGAACTGCGGTCCAGAAGGCCCCTGATCCTTCCAATGTCCGGAGTGTCCTGAAACTTCACATAGACCAGTGTTCCGCCCGAAAAATCAACGCCCATCTTCAACCCGTTGGTCAGGATGGACACCAACCCAACAACCGCGAGGAGCATGGAAAAAGCGATAAAAAACCATTTCTTCCCAAGCCAGTCTATTTTTGTGTTCTTTACTATATCCATAGCAGTTCTCTGCCGCCCTTTATCTCTTCTTAAAAGTTAGAGTCCAGTTAATTGATATCGTTCCAAAAGTAGCACCGGGGCGTTAAATCGACAGTTCCTTCACTTCCCGGTTGTTCAGCCGCCAGTTAAAAAACGTCCTGGAAACAAATGTGGCTGTAAATATGTTGGCCAGCAGGCCGATGGCCAGCGTCACGGCAAATCCCTTGACCGGCCCTGTCCCGAACTGAAACAGAAACAGGGAGGCCACCAGGGTCGTGACATTGGTGTCAATAATGGTTCCAAAAACGCGGCTGAACCCGGAATCAATCGCTGCCCGGGGCGTTTTCCCCAGCCGCAGCTCTTCCTTGATGCGCTCAAAGATCAGGATATTGGCGTCAACAGCCATGCCGATGGTCAGGATCACCCCCGCAATGCCGGGCAGGGTCAGAGTAGCCCCGAAATATGCCAGCACACCAAGCAGTATCAGCAGGTTGAGCGTCAGGCAGATAAGGGCATTGACGCCTGACAGGCGGTAGACCACAATCATGCCGATCATTACCAGCACAACGCCCAGCAGGGAAGCGTAAATACCCCGCATGATCGAGTCCCTGCCCAGCGAAGGTCCGACACTCCGTTCTTCCAGGATCCTGAGCCTGGCCGGCAAGGCCCCTGACCTCAGAGTCAGGGCCAGGTCATCCGCCTCCTCCACTGAGAACTGCCCGGTGATCCTGGCAGTCTCCGAGTCGATCCGGGATTCAATATTTGGGGCTGTAGTGACCACGTCATCAAGGACAATGGCCAGGCGGTTGCCGACATTTGCTCCGGTTGCTTCCGCGAAAAGGTTGACACCCTCTGAATTAAGGTAGAAAAGAACTTCCGACTGGCCGGAAAAAGGGTCCTGGGAACGTCTGGCGTTTTTGAGATGCTGGCCGGTTATCGACGCCGCTTTTTTCACCACCATGTACGATGTCCTGCCGGCCTCAACATCCCGGTCGCGGTAGGGCAGAATTTCGTAGTCTTCAGGAAATCCGCCGGAAAAAGCCGCGCGGGCTGATTCCTGGCTGGTGTAGGGACCGCCGTTTGAGGGGTGAACCAGCTTGAGTTCCAGGCGGGCGGTGCTCTTGATCAGATCCTTGACCCTTTCAAAGTCATCAACCCCCGGAAGCTCAACAATTATCTGGTCCTGAACCGCGCCGCTTCCATACACCGTAATGGTCGGCTCAGTTACTCCATACTGGTCAACCCTTTTTGCCACAATATTGCGGGCCTGGGTAACTGACTGCGTGGCGAGGGTCTTCCGGTAGGCCTGGGTCATTTCCATGGAAAAGGTAACCAGCTCGTCCCGGGTGCGGCTCCGGTAATTCCAGGCAGGGGTAAACTGGTTCAAATAATCATCGACCGCGTCTTCCCCGCTCAGGGTCACCCCAACTATCTCAACCACTCCCTCATTCACATTCACACTCGAAAAGATGATCTCTCTTTCCTGCAGAGCGGTTTCAATTCGTTCACGGGTCTGGTTGACTTCTTCTTCAAGGGCTTCTTCGGTTTCGACTTGGAGTACCAGGTGGACTCCGCCCCTCAGGTCCAGCCCAAGATTGATCTCCCGGAGGTACAGCATCAGGCAGCTTAACCCGAAAACAAGCGCGATCAACAAAATCCTATACTTCAGCTTCTTATTCATATTTCTTTTTCACAGTTTACGTATTTACATCTAAAACGTAAAAAACCCGGTAAATCTTTGAATAACGAAAATTTATATCAGTCTTTGGCGGGATCCTCTACAGGCGACTGCATAGCGGAAACTGCCGATTTGGCTACTTCTATTTTCACCTGGTCGGCAATTTTTAACATAATGGTGTGATCTTTTATTCCGGCGACAGTCCCGTAAACACCACCAGACGTAATTACTTTGTCGCCGTTTTTCAAACTGGCAACCATCTGCTCCAGCCCCTTCTGCCTTTTTCTCATGGGACGATAAATCAGAAAATAAAATATTCCAATGATTAGAATAATCGGCAGAAAACCGGATATTCCGCTTACAGTGCCACTGTCCTGTGCTAAAACTAAATTCATCATAATAATTCTTCCATCCCCTCCAAGCCGGGAAATTTGGAGTATACAGATTACTGTCCGCTAATGTCCAGCCTATGTTTTGATTTTCAAACCGGATGCCCGAATATCTTAATGGTCTTCGCGATATGACTCAAGGAATTTCTTTGAAAAACGGAGAAACGAACCTTTTTTCAGTTCTTTCCTTATTCTTTTCATCAGCGCCGCGTAAAAATAAAGGTTGTGCAGTGAATTCAGGGTGCAGGAAAGAATTTCACCGCTGACGAACAGATGTCTCAAGTAGGCCCGGCTGTACCTGGCGCAGACAGGACAGCGGCACTTCTCGTCCAGCGGAGACTCATCCCTGCTGTAGACCGAGTTTTTTATCCGCAGGGGACCGTTCCTTGTGAAAAGCATTCCGTTCCGGGCATTGCGGGTTGGCAGAACACAGTCGAACATGTCAATACCCCGGGAAACCGCCTCGACAATGTCCTCCGGGGTTCCCACTCCCATCAGGTAACGCGGTTTTTCATGGGGAAGATACCCGCTCAGGCTTTCCAGGAGCCCGTACATAATCTCCTTCGGCTCCCCGACACTGAAACCTCCCAACGCCATGCCGGGCAAATCAAGATCCCCTACAATCTCAATGCAGGACTTCCGCAGGTCAGTGAACATTCCCCCCTGGATTATTCCGAACAGGGCCTGGCTCTCCCGGTTTGTCCAGGCATCCCTGCACCTGGCAGCCCACCTGGCCGAAAGAAGCATCGATGCTTCCGCTTCCTTTCTGGTCACCGGGTACGGTGTGCATTCATCAAATGCCATAATGATGTCAGAACCAAGTATTTCCTGGATTTCTATTGATTTTTCGGGGGAGATGAAATGACTGCTCCCGTCAAGGTGAGATTTAAATGCGGCCCCGTTTTCATCCAGCTTTCGAAGTTTCCGGTGGCTGAATACCTGGAAGCCTCCGCTGTCGGTAAGAATAGGCCCGGACCAGGCGATGAATTTATGCAGGCCCCCCAGCCTGGCGATGACCTCAGTCCCGGGCCTCAGGTACAGATGATAGGTATTGCCCAGAATAATCTGCACTTTCATTTTCTCAAGAAACTCGTGAGGGACAGCCTTTACCGTGCCAGCCGTCCCCACCGGCATGAAAACCGGGGTGTCGATATCTCCGCGCGGAGTGGAAAGCACCCCTGCCCTGCCGGCCGTTTCCGAATCCTGGTGTAATATCCTGAAATTGAACATCAGGAGACAATATATCACGGCGCGGCTGGATGAACGGAGAACAGGCTTCATTTTCTCCCCGGGACCTGAATGCTTTCCACAGCACCATCCCCCGCTGCCTGAAGCCTGACTGAGGGAGTACGTTTCCGGGCTGCCTGCGCCGGTTTTCCCGGTTGCCGGCATAGCTCTTCAAACAGGGGCGGAAAGCTGTTTGTGCTAACATTTCAGCTGAATTTCCCGGAGATCACCATGGAACAGAATGAGTTCATTGAAATAGAAGGCGCCAGGGAGAATAACCTGAAGGATATCTCCGTTCGGATTCCCCATCTGGCCCTTACAGTGATCACAGGTTTGAGCGGATCAGGGAAATCCAGCCTGGCTTTTGACACCCTTTACGCGGAAGGGCAAAGAAGATACGTGGAGTCAATGTCTGCGTATGCCCGACAGTTTCTGGAGAGAATTCCGAAGCCTGATGTTCAGTCGATTTCCGGAATCTGCCCCGCCATTGCCATCAAGCAGAAGAATTCCGGAAGAAACCCCCGTTCCACGGTAGGCACCGTTACAGAAATCCATGATTTCCTGAGACTCCTTTACGCAAGGACCGGGGAAGTAAAATGCAGAATGTGCGGGAAGACCGTAAAAAGGGACTCCCCTTCTGAAGCCGCGGCTCAACTCCTGCGGCTTCACGCCGCCGAAAGGGTGTACATCACATTCCCTTTCTCGGGAAGCATTTACGGTATTTCGGGGAACAGCACTTCGTCTCTGGAAGAACTCACCAGGCAGGGGTACACCAGGCTGGTGGTCTGGAATACTGAGGGGCCGGAGATTATCCGCATAGCGGATGAGATGACAAGAGCGGTACAGCTCCTGGATGAAGCCCTGGTCCTGGTAGACAGAACGGTTGTTTCCGCTGAATCACTCTCCCGGCTCTCCGATTCGCTTGAATCGTCGTTTTCCGGGGGAGGCGGAACAGCGGCAATCCTCTTTGCAGACCACCCTTCCCGGCCGGAACTCCGTTTCAGTGAAAAATTCGAATGTTGCGGAATCACATATCGAGCTCCGGATTCCCGCCTCTTTTCCTTCAACAGCCCTTATGGGGCCTGTCCGCGCTGTCACGGATTCGGCGATGTGACAGAAATTGACGAGGGCCTCGTAATTCCCGACAAGAGCCGGACACTCCTTGAATATCCGGTTGATCCGTTCAGCAAACCCCACTTCAGCAGGCTCCAGAAAAGGATGCTGGCCTTTGCAGAGACAAAAGACATTCCCTTGGACATTCCCTGGTCCGAACTCTCAGATGCCGATAAGCAGTGGTTATGGAAAGGCGGAAAGGGTTATCCGGGAATCAGCGGTTTTTTTAAATACCTTAACCGAAAAAAATACAAGGTGCACATCAGGGTCATGCTGAGCCGGTACCGAAGCTACCACCGCTGTCCGGAATGCAATGGCGAACGGCTCTGCGAGGATGCCAGGGACGTGCAGGTCGGAGGGAAAAGACTGGGGGAGCTTAACAGGATGCCGGTTTCCAGGCTCGAGGAATTTGTTTCCGGGCTGGATAATTCAGGAGGAGCGTCCGAAACAACCGGAAAGCTGGTCCGGGAAATAGCAAAAAGACTCACTTTCCTGCAGGAAACCGGTCTTGGCTACCTTTCCCTGGAGAGAGTCACCTCGACCCTGAGTGGTGGAGAGATGCAGAGGATTCACCTGGCCGCATCCCTGGGTTCCATGCTCTCCGGCATTCTCTATGTGCTTGACGAACCCTCCATCGGACTTCATCCCAAAGATCAGGCAAGGCTCATTAAAAGCTTGGAAAAACTGCGGAATCTTGATAATACAATCGTCATCGTAGAACATGAAAGAGAGATTATTGCAAGGGCTGATTACATTATCGACCTGGGGCCCGGCGCCGGGGAAAACGGGGGGGAACTGATATACGCAGGGAGTCCGGAGGCATTCCCGGCCTGCAGGAATTCTCTCACCTCAGCCTATCTGGCCGGAAGAAAAGAGGTGCCCCTGCCCCCCAAAAGGCGCAAACCTGGAAAAATCCCCCTTACCATCCAGGCAGCGGAGTGCAACAATCTGAAAAAAATATCACTGGAGATTCCTACTGAAGTAATGGTATGCGTAACCGGGGTTTCCGGGTCCGGGAAGTCCACTCTGGTGCACGATGTTCTCCATAATAACGTGAAACGGCTGAGGGAGAATATTCATGCGGACCCGATTTCCTGCAAATCCCTGGAAGGATGGGAACAGTTTTCTGAAGTGATGCTGGTTGACCAGTCGCCGATCGGGAAAACACCCCGATCCAATCCAGTTACCTATATGAAAATTTTTGATCAGATCCGGAAGATTTTTGGGGGTCTGCCGGAGTCGGGAGAAAGAGGGTTCGGGCCCTCTGAATACTCATTCAACAGGCCGGGTGGGCGGTGTGAAGCATGCCAGGGTTCCGGTATTCTCACCATTGATATGCAGTTTCTTGCTGATGTCCAGCTGCCGTGTGAATTCTGTAAAGGGAAAAGGTACGGTGAGGCCATCCTGGATGTGCGTTACAAGGGAAAAAATATTGCCGACATCCTGGGCCTGACTGTAAATGAGGCAATTCTGTTTTTCAAGGGCCACAACAAGCTTATCAGCGGCCTTGAGGTGCTGGACGAGGTAGGGCTCGGGTACCTGAAACTGGGACAGCCTTCCACCATGCTCTCCGGGGGAGAGGCACAGCGCATTAAACTTGCCGGTTTCCTGGCGTCAAGGAATACTGGAAGGGCGCTGTTCATCTTTGACGAACCTACAACCGGGTTGCACTTCGAAGATATCCGAAAGCTTCTTAATGCGTTTAACAGGCTGCTGGACAATCATTCCACCCTGATAGTAATAGAACATAACCTGGATGTGATCAAATGCGCAGACTGGGTTATTGACCTGGGCCCTCTCGGGGGCGACGAAGGCGGAAGAATAGTCGGTTCCGGATCTCCCGAGCAGTTGGCGAAAATCGAACATTCGGCTACCGGGGAATATCTAAGGAAAATCCTGGACAAATCATCTTA